>CAZNBO010000050.1:0-2506 GCA_964571515.1 uncultured Candidatus Saccharibacteria bacterium | reverse complement strand
CTTATAAAAATAAAGAGAGATTACAAAAATTACTTCATGTTTAAAACAACTCAAAGTCTAGATATTTCTTGGCAGAGTATTTTACGATTTTATGTTATTCTACTAAGTTTTGTTGCAGCTTGGTATTTTCGGCAGGTTATTTTTATCATTTTAGTTGGCTTTGTTATGGCTTCGCTTTTAGATAGACCGATAGATTATTTCGAAAAAAAATGGAAAAATCGCTGGTTGGCAACTTTTATTATTTATTTTCTTTTCTTAATTGGATTAGGATTAATTGCTTGTTTATTTATCCCAGTTTTTAATAATCATATAGTTGGGTTCATGGATTTTTTCCCGTCGTGGATGAATAAAGGGGCTTTTCTTCAACTATGGCAAGGATGGCAACCCGCAGAGCTTTCAATGCAGAATTGGTTAAGTTTGTTAGGTATTTCCCAAGGTCAATTGTCAGAATTTTTACTTCAGTCTGGTAATTTACTTACTAAGATTTTAGGGGGTGCTTTTTCCGCTTTTTTTGTTCTTCTTTTGTCCTTTTTTATTAATACAGAAAAGAAGGGAATCGAAAAAGCAATTCGTTTAATTTTTCCGAGTGTTTATGAAGATTATGTGATTCATCTTTGGGGGAGAGCACGTCGTAAAGTTGGAAGTTGGTTTTTTAGTCAATCGATTCTTAGTGGTATAGTCGGAGGTTTAGTTTATATTAGCTTAAAGATTGTAGGAGTTCCTCAGGCTGAATTTTTAGCTATATTAGCGGCTTTATTTGATTTTATTCCATATATTGGTCCTTTAATCATTGGCTTTATAGCATTCTTAGTTGGTATAAGCCAAAGTTTCTTTTTAGGAATTTCAATATTAATTATTTTTATTATTATTCAACTTATTGAAGGGTTTATTAGCCCAATATTACGAGCTAAAACAATGAAATTGAATCCTTTAGTTATTATTCTAGCTGTTTTAATAGGTGGAAAATTAGCTGGAGTTGTTGGAATTATTATTGCTTTACCATTAGCAGCAGCAGCAATTGGATTGATTAGGGATATTCAGACTGGTCATATTGCTACTTATTTACCGCAGAAAAAACTCTTATAGATATTTTTATGCGCTACTATATTACAACAGCTATTCCTTATGTTAATGCCAAACCCCATTTAGGGTTTGTTTTAGAAATTATTCAAACAGATGCTTACAAGCGTTTTCTTGAATTACGAAAAGATGAAGTTTATTTTGTAACCGGGACTGATGAAAATAGTTTAAAAAACGTTATATCAGCTAGAGAAAAAAACATTTCCCCGCAAGAATTAGTAGATCAAAATAGTCGATATTTTCAGGATTTAAAAGAATTATTTAATCTTTCAAACGATGATTTTATCCGCACGACAGAAGAACGTCATAAAAAAGGAGTTGTAAAACTATGGAAGAAAGTTTTTGATTCAGGAGATATATATAAAAAAGAATATGAAGGTTTATATTGTGTTGGTTGCGAAGCTTTTTACAAACCCGAAGAATTAATTAATGGTTTATGTCCAGAGCATAAAACTAAACCAGAATTAATAAAAGAAGAAAATTATTTTTTTAAACTTTCTAATTATCAAAAAGAATTAGAAGAAATGATTGTTTCTGGAAGATTAAAGATTATACCAGAAAAAAGAGAAAACGAAGTTTTAAGTTTTATTCGTCAAGGGTTAGAAGATTTTAGCATTTCCCGCTCAAGAAAAAGAGCAAAAAATTGGGGAATTTCTGTGCCAAATGATGATAGCCAAATTATTTATGTTTGGTTTGATGCATTGATAAATTATATTACCGCGCTAGGTTTTTATAATGAAGAGTCAGAATTATTTAATACATGGTGGAATAAAAGTGATAAAATTATTCATTTTATTGGTAAAGGTATCACTCGTTTTCATGCAATTTATTGGCCAGCAATGCTTCTGTCTGCTAAATTACGTTTACCCACTACTATTTTTGCTCATGGTTATTTAAGTATTAACGGACAAAAGATTTCTAAATCTTTAGGAGAAACAATAGATCCTTTTGAGATAAGCAAAAAATATGATTCTGATATTATTCGCTATTTTCTTCTTCGAGAGATTTCTCCTTTCGAAGATGGTGATTTTTCTGAGTCTAGATTAAAAGAACGTTATAATAGTGATTTAGCGCAAGGAATAGGGAATTTAGTCTCACGAATTTTGGCCTTAGGAGAACAATATGGAAAGCAAATAATGATTCAATCTTCGATCTCTGATTTGATTACTAAATACTGGGATGATTATAATAGACAGATGGAAGAATTTCATTTTAATGATTCTTTAGTAACTATATGGAATTTAATATCTTATTGCGACAAGTATATTAGTGATAGAAAACCATGGGAAAAGATGGATGACGAAAAAGAATTTCAAAAGATTTTGGGTGAATTAATATATATATTAGGTAATATTGCTTTAATGCTTTCTTCTGTCATGCCCAAAACATCTGAAAAAATACTTAGATTTCTTAAATTACAAGAGAT
>CAZNBO010000049.1:0-2893 GCA_964571515.1 uncultured Candidatus Saccharibacteria bacterium | reverse complement strand
ATAGTAGATTTAGTGAGTTTGAAAACACAGGTGCCTTTAGGGATTTCTTCTGAAGAAGAAAGAGAAAAATTATTGAATTTAGAAAAACTTATTCATGAATACTTAATTAATCAGGAAAAAGCTGTTAGTTTAGTATCAGCCGCTTTAAGACAATACAGAGTCGGCTTAACAAATACTAAAAAACCAATTGGTGTTTTCCTTTTTGTTGGGCCTACTGGGGTAGGTAAAACTCAATTAGCAAAAACATTAGCTAAAATTTATTTTGGAAATGAAAAAACTATGATTCGTTTTGATATGGCTGAATACCAGGATAGAAAAAGCATTAATCGTTTTATTGGTAATCCTGAGGGAACAATAAGCGGATCTTTAACAGAAGCAGTAAAAAATAATCCTTTTTCCTTAATTCTTTTAGATGAATTTGAAAAAGCTCATTCAGATGTTTTAAATATTTTTCTTCCAGTATTTGACGAAGGGAGGTTAACTGATAATCTCGGACAAGTTATTGATTTTACTAATACAATTATTATTGCGACTTCAAATGCTTTGTCTGATTTTATAAAAGATGAGATAGAAAAAGATGTTGATATTGATAATTTATCAGAAAGATTGAAAAAGAAATTAACAAATTACTTTAAGCCAGAACTTTTAAATAGGTTTAATGAAGTAGTTGTTTTTAGGCCATTAACTCAAGAGCATCTTAAAGAGATAGTAAAATTAAAATTAAATGAATTAACTTCCTCTTTATCAAAAAATAAAAAAATAGAATTATCTTTTGATAATTCTGTTATTGAACAATTAGCTAAATTAGGATATAACCCAATATTTGGAGCGCGACCATTAGATTCAGTAATTAGGCATCACATAAAAGATAATCTAGCCAGCTCTATCTTAAAAAAGAAAATTGGTCCAAATACTAAAGTACATTTTGTTTTTGAAGGAAGCGAATTTAAAGTGGAAACTGAAACTATTTAATTTTTTCAATTATTTCTTTAAAAACTTTAGGTTGCTTTTCTGCTAATTCAGCTAAAATTTTTCGGTCTAGGCCGATTTTTTTATCTTTTAAAGCTTTAATAAACTTGCTGTAACTGAATTCATATTTTCTTACAGCGGCATTAATTTTTACCTGCCAGAGCCTACGTGTCTCTCTTTTTTTTATTCGTCTATCTTTAAATGCATGTGTCCATGCATGAAGAAGCGCTTCTTTAGCTAAGCGATATTTTGTTTTTCTGCCATATTTAAATCCTTTGGTGTACTGTAGCAGATTTTTTCTTCTTTTACTGGCAGTAGTGCCTCTTTTTACTCTTGTCATATTATTACAATTTGTCTATTAATAGACATAAAAAATTAGTGTGAACCCTTAAGAATAGATTTGACGTGACTTCCTCCCATAGAAATAGGCTTCTTCCTTCGTCTTTTCACTTTGGAAGAATCTTTAGCTTTTGTATGGCCAAGACTGCAAGAACGTCTCACGATTTTACCATTCTTAGTTACTCTTAATCTTTTTTTAAATAAATTTACTCTCATATTTTTAAAGCTGTAATTAAGCCGCGAGGAACTTTTTTTAACGGTTGAATAATTTTATGTTCGATTTCAATTTTTGCTAGAAATTCATCTATCTTTTTTTTAGCTAAATCAAAATGAGCTTTTTCTCTTCCCCTTAATTTCATTTCTATTGTTACGGTTTTTCCTTCTTGCAAGAACTTTTCCGTTCTTTTGATCTTTGTGTTTAGGTCATGTTCCCCTTCATTAAAACCAATGCGAATTGATTTTGGAGAACTTTGCTTGTCTTTTAATCTTTTTTTTCTGAATGCTTTTTCTTTTTTATACCTTAATTTACCGGAATCTCCAAATTTATATATTGGAGGCGTGGTTTTTCTTGTAATTTCAACTAAACCTAAACCACGTTCCTGGGCCATTTTAGAGGCTTCATCATAGGAAAAAATTCCAATTTGTTTTCCTTTTTCGTCAATAAGGCGAACTTCTTTTGGTGTCAAGTTTTTAAATTAGTAAAAATTAAAAAGTGGAGAAGGTGGGAGTTGAACCCACGTGTAAAAAGAATTTTTTAAACAATTCTACGAGTATAGTTCATTCTTTAAATCTCTTAAGAAAAGGAAGAATGAACAGACTTTTCTTAAAATTTTCCGAAAATAGTTCAATTGATTTTTGGTCGGAAAAGCCAGAAATCAATCTATCTCGATATTTGTATCCTTTAGGGCTATCGAGAATCATCCTAAAGAATTTCCCTTAAAAGGGAATAGCTTAGCCTAAACGTTTAAGCGTAGGCGTAAGCAGGAGTTTGATTAGCATTTATTAAATGCCGCCCTGATTTTAATGAGCTAACAAGGCATCCTCAACTCGCTTATTTAAAAACCCTCTTTTTATCGAATCCCGTCATCCCCATTATTAAATTTCTCCTCTCTTAGCTCTATCTATATTTCTCTTAACATCTCTTTTTTTTATCGTTTCTCTCTTGTCAAATTTCTTTTTTCCTTTGGCTAATCCTAATTCTATCTTAACTAATCCGTGTTTAGTATACATTCTTAATGGTATTAAAGTCAAGTTTTTTTGTTTTATCTTCCCTGATAGATATTCAATTTCTTTTTTATGAAGAAGGAGTTTTCTAGTTTTATCAGGATTATAACCAGGGTTTATGTTTTTGGGCTGGAAGGGTGAAATAGAACAATTAAGAAGAGATATCTTGTTATTTCTGACAATAGCAAAGCTACCAGCTAAATTGGCTTTTCCTGTTTTAGCGGCTTTTGTTTCTGTTCCAGATAATACAATTCCTGCTTCAAACTTTTCTAGAACTTCGTAATTAAAATACGCTTTTTTGTTTGTAGCTAAGGTTTTCATATTTTTATTATATCATATAATTAAAAAATTTTGATTTTTT
>CAZNBO010000048.1:0-2928 GCA_964571515.1 uncultured Candidatus Saccharibacteria bacterium | reverse complement strand
ACTGTTAAGACTGAAATAGCAGAGGCAACTCTTGCTAATCTTAAAGTTGTTTGGGATGTATCTGATGCAGTTGGTGCAGCAGGCCCAACTCAGACATTGTCTTTAGGGACAACTTCTACGGTGGCTTATAAGACTTTAGAGTTTTATGGGGTATCACCAGAAGGTCTTGATAGGAAGTTCTATTGCTACAAAGCATTTATCTCTGAAGTAGGAGATACTGTATTAGCGAAAGATAATATAGCAGTTCTGCCAGTAACATTTATGTTATTTCCAGATACTGATATGCCTACCGGCAAACAGATTGGATGTATTGAAGACGAATTAGAAGAATAGATATAAAAGAAGAATTAATGTCTTGATTCATCTTTTAATTAAAGTATTAATTAAATAAATAAAAGGAGCAAAATGGCTAAAGAAGAACAAGTAATAACAGCAAGTGAATATAGAAAGAAAGTATTTAAAGAATGTGAAATAACTGTTCCATCAGGGGCAAAATTTAAAATTAAAAAACTTTCGCCGATTGATTTTATAAAAAATGGATTAAAAGACGTACCTAATCCTTTTATTGAATTTGTTCAATCAGAAAAAAAAGCAGAAGATTTAAAAAAAGCATCAGCAGATGAAGAAACAAATAAATTTTTAAATGCTTTTATAGAAATAATAATAGAAAAGGGAATTTTACAACCAAAGATTTTAATCAAGTTTGACCCGGAAAAGAAAGATGAATATCTATTCTGGAGTGAAATTAATTTAGAAGACCAAGCATTTTTAATTAATTCCATAGCTGGAACTAGATAATGCAAATAAAAAACCTAAAACCTTTTTTAAAAGGTGATTTACCTATAATAGTTGATGCAATGGGTTGCAGATATCATAAACTCCCGTCGGAGATTCTCGAATTACCATTACAAGAATTTAATTTAAACGTTGCAATTTTTTTGAAAGCAATTGAAGTTGAAAAGAAGGCACAAGAAGAACGAAATAAAAATAATGGAACACCAGTAATTAAAGGGGATAACCTTCCAATGGGAAATTTCAATTTGGGAAGAATTAAAAAAATAATAAAGAAAAAGGTGAAAAAGTAAATGGCTCTTGACAATTTAGGACATCTTTCAGTATTATTAACATTAAATATGGCTGGCTTTGTAGCTGGAATGAGAACTGCACAAGGTCAAGTTACTTCTTTATCAGCAGCAGTACAAGCTAACTCCGCTGTATTTAAAACAGCTGGAAGAAATATGTTAATAGCAGGTGCAGCTATTACCGCAGCTTTAGCATTTTCAGTAAAAGCAGCAATGGATTTTGAAAAGCAAATGGCTTTTGTTAATTCAATGTTAACTACCACAACAGAACACTTCCTTCCATCATTTTCAACTGAACTTAGAGCAATGGCGATTCAATATGGACAAACAACTGAATCATTAACAAAAGGAACTTATGATGTTTTATCAGCTCAGGTAGCTGCAGGCGATGCAATGAACTTTATGACAATTGCAGCTAAAGCAGCTGTTGGAGGTTTTACTTCTGTTGATGTTGCAACTGATGCTTTATTAACAATAATGAAAACCTTTAAGGGAGAAATAAAAAGCATTACGGATGCAGCAGATTGGATGCATTCAGTTGTAGAAAGAGGTAGAATTACATTTGAAGGATTAGCTGGCTCAATAGGAACTACAGCAGCTATGGCAGCACAAGCAGGAATGACAATAGAAGATTATGGAACAGCAATATCTGTATTAACTAAAGGTGGTTTATCCGCAGAAAAATCACAAACTGCATTAAGGGGGATTTTAAGGTCAGTTTTAAAAGTTCAAGATGAAGCAATTGATACTGCAAAAGAAATGGGATTAGAATGGAATGTTAATGCTTTAAGAGGAGACAATTTTGTAAAAACTTTACAGAAATTAAATGGGGCACAAATAGAATACTTATCCAAATTATCTCCAAACATTAGAGGATTATTAGGATGGGCGGTTGCATTGAGTGATGTTAATGAAGCACTATTAGACCATACAGCAATTTTAAATAGAGCTGGCTTAACACAAAAGAAATTTGAAAAAGCAACAACTACTCTTTCCTTTCAATGGGATAGATTAAAAGCAGCTATTTTTGATTCAAGAGTAGTAATAGGAACAGCATTAGTTCCAGCTATGAAAGATTTAATCAAAGTTTTAATTGATGCTTCCGGGAAAGTAAGCAAATTTGCAGAAGAAAACAAAAAATTATTCGGGTGGATAATAAAAGTAACTGCCGCAATAGGAGGAATGTTAATCCCAATAGGATTTTTATTAATGTCATTTCCAGGTCTTATTTTATTAATTGAAAGATTAGGTTGGGCTTATGCCGCATTAACAACTAAAATAATTATATCAAATGGATTTTTAATGAGTCATAATGCTTTATTATTAGGGGTAATTGGAGTTATAACAATAGCAGTTTATAAAGTTATTGAGTTAGCTGATGCTTGGTGGAAAGCCGCTAAAGCAAATAAAGCCGCACAAGAAGCTCAAGAAAATTATATTAATTCAACTGGAACTGCATTATCCAAAGCTATTGCACAAAATAATAAGTTATTAAGAGAAAGAGCAGATACGTTAACTGATGTCCAAAAGCAAGAAATTAAACAAAATTCAGTTGCAATTATTTCTTTACTTAAATTGATTGAAGCAACAAAACAAGCTGGTGGGGCAACAGAAGAAGAAGAGAAACAAATACATTCTTTAACAATTCGTCTTTTACAATTAAATGGTCAATTAAAAAATGCAATTACAAATAATAAAACATTAGCTGAAGTTCAAGAAGAAGGATTTAAAGTTTCTGAAGAAAATTTGATAAAACAAATTAAAAGGAAAGCTGAATATAGAGAATGGGAAAAAAAATTAACATTAGAATCATTAGAAGGGGTTGCTAAAAGAGTTAAAGCAATTG
>CAZNBO010000047.1:0-2932 GCA_964571515.1 uncultured Candidatus Saccharibacteria bacterium | reverse complement strand
CCAGATGATATTTCTTTATATACTGGTTTAGCTGCTACTTATGCGAAAATGCATAATAAGGAAGGGTCTATCTATTATGCGGAAAAAGTCTTAGAGATGAATCCTGGATCGAAACAAGAAGTAGAAGCATTTATTCAATTAGTTGAAAATGAACAGTGGGAGTTAATAGCAGATTAAGTTTTGTATCTTGCGGTTTCTTCCTGTTATTGTAAAAGCTTGACATTAATTAGGTCTATACTATAATTATAGTAGCCTTTAATTTTAGTAAAAAGGGTTAAAAACCATGTATATTAAAAGAAAATTAGAAGACACTATTTTAAAATACCTTGATTCACCTGAAATAATAGCAATAGTAGGTCCGAGACAATGTGGAAAGACTACTCTTCTTCAGCAAATAAACCAAAGATTAGAAGGTAGCGTATTTATTAGTTTTGAAGATAAATCTACACTAAGATTATTTGAACAAAATATAGATGATTTTGCGGAGCTATATGTTAAAAAATCAAAATATTTGTTTATAGATGAATTCCAATATGCGAAGGAAGGCGGGAAAAATCTAAAATACCTCTATGATTTATATAAACCAAAGATTTTTATTACTGGTTCTTCTGCTATAGATTTAACAGTTAAAGCTCTGAAATTTTTAGTAGGGAGGATTTTTGTATTTAACTTGTATCCATTTGATTTTGAAGAATTTCTTAGTAGTAAAGGACAGAATTATTGCGCTTTGCTTGAAAAGTATAAAATAGATTTGAATATGCCGGTTAGTATCTTGCCTAGCGATGAAACACACCGGATTTTATCAGATAAGTATGAAGAATATTTATTATATGGCGGCTATCCACGAGTTGTGTTATCAGAAGACTTTGATGAGAAGAAAGAGGTTCTAAAAAATATTTACAATACCTTTTTTTTACGCGAAGTTAAAGATATTTTGGGTTTAATAGATGACTATAAATTAGTAAAGCTTATTCAGGGTTTAGCTTTGCAAATTGGTAATATGGTGGCTTATAATGAGTTATCTATTTTTTCGGAATATACTTATCCAACTCTTAAAAAATACCTGAATTTTTTAAATAAAACTTTTATTTGTAATTTTATTAAGCCATATTTTAAAAACAAGAGATCAGAGATAGTAAAGAACCCAAAAGTTTATTTTTTAGATACAGGCTTAAGAAATTTAATTGTTAATGATTTTAGAAAAATAGACGAAAGGGTAGACGGTGGTGCACTTTTGGAAAATGGTGTTTTTATGCAACTTATGAAAAGAAACTTGGAGCCACAATATTGGAGAGATAAACTTAGGCATGAACTGGATTTTATTGTTCAATTAGAAAATAATATTCTGTTGGCAGTAGAGGTAAAGAAGACTGCAAAAGACATACGTCCTTCAACTCTTCGTGCATTTGAGAGGGCATATCCAGATATAGGTAAATTAGTTTTGTTTAAATACAAAGCAGGAGTAAAAGAAAAAATGGGTTTTAAAATTTCCCCAATATATTCAGTTTAAATTAAATAATTTTAAAATTTGCTCATAATACAAGGGGTATCATCGTGAATTATAGATTACAAGATTATGAAACAATTGGTTTTTAAACAAGGAAAAGTTATTGTAGAAGAAGTTCCAACACCAGGATGTGGAGCCAATCAGATTTTAGTGGAAAATCTGTTTTCATTAATTTCTTCTGGTACCGAATTATCAAGTTTAAATTTTTCGGGACAACCTTTACCTTTAAAAATTTTAAAATATCCAACTAAATTAGCTAAAGGTTTAAAATTGGTAAAAGATCAAGGAATTTCCAATGCTTATAAAATAGTAACAGGCATGCTTCAGGCAGGAGTAACGCCTGGGTATAGTTGTTGCGGCCGTGTTATTAAAGCTGGTAAGAATATTGTTGATATTAAAAAAGGAGATATTGTTGCTTGCGCAGGGGCAAACATTGCTTCACATGCTGAGTTTATAGCTGTTCCAAGGAATTTAGCGGTAAAAGTTCCTGATGGGGTTTCTTTTGAAGATGCTTGTTCTGCTACTGTTGGCGCAATTGCTCTTCAAGGAGTCAGACAGGCTGATTTACGCGTTGGAGAGAGTGCTGTGGTGATTGGACTAGGATTAGTGGGACAATTAACGGCTCAGATTCTTTTGGCAAGTGGAATAAAAGTAATTGGTCTTGAACTTTCCAAGGATAGAATAAAGAAAGCAAAAGAAAATGGATTATCTGATGTTTTTTCTCCTACAGAGAAGAATCTTTTGAACAAAATCAATCATCTTACTAATTTACAAGGAGCAGACGCAACTATTATCACTGCTGCCAATCCATCAGATGATGAAATTATTAATCAGGCGTTATCAATTACAAGAAAAAGAGGAAAGCTTATTGTTGTAGGCGATATTGGTTTGAAAATTAATAGATCTCCTTGGTACCAAAAGGAAATAGAATTACGCATATCTACTTCTTATGGTCCGGGTAGAGGTGATTCTGATTACGAGAACAAAGGAATTGATTATCCATATGCTTATGTGAGGTGGACAGAAAATCGTAATATGCAGGCTTATCTGCAATTATTAAAAAACAAAAAAGTTGATTTTAAATCTTTAGTCGGAGGAAAATATTCTTTAGAACAAGCTAGTTTGGGATACAAGTTATTGAATTCCAATAAGAAACCATTAGCAGTTTTACTTTCTTACCCAGGCTCTATTTTAAAAGAAAAAGATTCTGAACAATTTATTGAATTGTCTACTCCACAAAAAATTGAAGGAAAAATTGAGATAGGGATTATAGGAGTGGGAAGTTTTACTCAAACTGTGCATTTGCCTAATTTAATGAAATTAAAGGAGTTTTATAACATTCGCGGAATTTGTACATATAATCAGATAAAAGCCAAGTATTTTGCCAGTCGTTATAACGCAAGTATTGCTACAACTGATTACAAA
>CAZNBO010000046.1:0-3066 GCA_964571515.1 uncultured Candidatus Saccharibacteria bacterium | reverse complement strand
GTCCAGCAAAAGCTAGTATAGCTGAATCACGTCGCGGCATTTTAAGATTCAGGGGATTATAAGGAACGGGTTTAGCCCAACCAAATATAAAACCAGCTTTAGTTATAATTAAAATTAAAGGCAATAGGACAGACCCAATTGGATCTAAATGTTTTATTGGATTTAATGTTAATCTTCCCATTTTTTCTGCTGTATCATCTCCTAAACGTAAAGCAGCTAATCCATGAGAAACTTCATGGACGATAACAGAAAACAAAAGAATTGTAAGTTGGAAAATTAAAGGAATTTCTGTAAACATAAATTATAATTATCTTTATTCATTGTATCATTTTTTTATCTTTTTTAAAAACAGTAGCAGGCATGATAAACATACCTGCTATCTTCATTTCTATTAATAACTAATCTTCTAAAGCAACACCTGGAAGATGTAATAAGCTAAAATCAATAATACCACACCAAATATTCTGTAAAAAACATCGGAAATACTAGTCCAATAATTTAACATACTATCCATTTTACTTTTTGGCAAAAACAACATAAATAATCCCTTAATACCTGCCAAAACAGCCAAAGTCTGAATAAGTAAAGAAGCGCTTACTGAATTTGCAGACTGCCAAAATAAAACAGCAATTATTAAAGCTATTATCCCCCATACCCAGTAAGGACCACTATGAGTAAACTTTAAAGCTAAATCCTTTGCTTTTTTAGGAATAAAAAGCATAAGAATCCCAAAAATCCCCCATAATATTACAAGAAGATAAAGTATCCAATTCATATTTTTATTTTTTTAAAATTATCGACCTTATGTGCATTATACCGCTTTATAATATTTCATACAATTCCAATTTTTGTAAAGCGTGTTTAGCTAAAATCAATCTTTCCTCACTATCAGTATAAAAAGTGCAAAGAATATCATTCTTCTTCACCTTTTCCCCAATAGCTTTATTTAAATAAATCCCTGCTTCTTTAGTTTCAGGTGTACCTAGTAATCCACAAATTTTATTCAAATTTTTATTATGAATAGATTGAATTAATCCATTTTTAACAGATTTTAATTTATAAGTAACTTTACCTAAAAGAAGTTCCTCTGAATCAATATTTGAATTTCCTCCTTGCGCTCTTATAATCTCTTGCATTTTTCTAAGAGCATTTTCTGATCGCAAACTTTCTAAAGCTAATTTCTTTCCATTTCCTTTTTTTGCTTTTCCAACCAATTCTAATAAATATCCTGATAATAATATGGCTTTTTTCTCTAAATCTTTTGGTCTATTTTCTTTTTGTTGTAAAACTCTCATCACATCTCTTGCCTCCAAACAAGGACCAATACCTCTCCCTATAGGCCCCATTGTCTTTTGGGAAACAATCTTAATTTTAATATTAAATCTTTTTGCTAAGTATAGGAATAAATCTTTAACAAACTTAATATCTTTTTTATCTGAAATTTTTGCAGTAGGACCAATTGGCATATCTATTACCAAATGATTAATTCCGGTAGCTACTTGCTTAGACATAATGCTGGCAACCATTTTAGAATAAGGTTCTAATCCTAGCCGGCGAGTAATTTTAATAAACCTATCATCAGCAGGGGCTAATCTTAAAGCTCCTCCCCAAATTAAACAAGCATTTGTTTTTTTAACAACTTTTTTTATTTTTTCTAGAGACAAACTTACTGGTGCTAATACTTCCATCGTATCTGCAGTTCCAGCAGCGGATGTTATTGCCCGAGAAGAAGTCTTTGGAATTGTAATGCCATAACTTGCCACAATTGGAACTATTATGGGGCTTACACGATTACCAGGAATTCCTCCTATTGAATGTTTGTCAGCTACAACTTTTCCAAATTTTATCATATCTCCTGTCTCACTAATTGCTTTGGTTAAATAATAAATTTCTTCTTTAGAAAAATTCTTTTCATCAAATGCAGAGGCGATAAAGAAAGATAATTCTAAATCATTAATCCTATGCTTCGCTATACCAGAAACCAAAGCATGCATTTCTTTATAAGATAATTTCTTTCTATTCAATTTTTTATGAATAAATTTAAGAGAAGGCGCATGTCCAGCAAGTTTTAATTCTAATAAACTACCTTCTTTAATTTTATATCTATTAGTAATGTCACTAAAAAGCCCAACTTCCCCTCTTTTTACTAAAGACTTCGTGATATCTACCGCTATTTCTGTTTGTTTTTCTTTCCACTTAACAACTAATTCATCGCCTGGCCTAATACCAAACTTTTCCCCATCTTTTTCATTAATAATAACAATCCAAGGATAACCTGTTTTGATATCTAAATATTTGACTTTCAGAAAAAAAGCACCTTCTGTTTTAGAATTATTTTTCTTTTTCATTTTTTTAAATCAATTTGTTTTTTAAAATACACGTTGTTAACTCTTTAGTAATGTCAATCGTGGCTTGAGAATTTTCCAAAGTATTTGTGAATACAATCCTTTTAGGATTTATTCTGTTTAATTCTTTTACAGCTCTATCTCCAAAAATAGAATGAATAAAAGCAAAGCTGATCGTCTTAGCTTTAAGCTCTTGTGCAATTTCAGCAGTTTGTAAAATAGTATTGCCAGTTGAAACAATATCGTCAACAATAATAATGTCCTTACCTGTAAAATCATCATTCTTGTCAAACAAAAAACTTATCTTTCCTGTTTTAACATCTCTCGTTTTTTCAAAAACTATTTTTTCAGCAGGGAATTTTTTACAAAAATCATCAACAAACGCTTTGGACTCTTTGTCTGGCCCTATAACTATCGAATTAGAAGGAGAAAAATCTTCAAACTTTTCCGCTAAGTCTTGAAAAAGAAAAACATTATATGCTGGAATTTTAAACAAATCCTCAATTTTCTTTCTATGCTCATGCATATTACAGGTGATGAAAACATCTGCGTTCTTTTCTATTAATTCAGCAATATATAAGGAAGAAAGCGGCTCCCCTTCTCGAAAAATAAAGTCCTGACGAGCATAAGGAAGATAAGGCATAATACATATTATTTCTTGCGCTAAATCTTTTATTTTTCTTAATAATAAAAAATACTTAATTAAATAAGCATTAATATT
>CAZNBO010000045.1:0-3131 GCA_964571515.1 uncultured Candidatus Saccharibacteria bacterium | reverse complement strand
TTCTGATGACAAATCTACTCTTAATACCATTTTCTCAAATTTCTTAATTCTCTTAACTTCCATTTCCTTTCCTCCTTTATCTTTAATTTCACAAAACTAAAAAAAATTTTTAAGGCCAAATTTCCCTGGAGTTAAACTGACAGACGTATATCCAATCATACATTCTTGCCTAAGAATTACCATCTTTACAATTCTTTCTAAATTGCAGATAATATCTTTTTCTCTGCCAAAAATGTAAATATTTTCCAAGAAAGAATCTTTAATGGTCAAGCTTATCCATGGATATTTACTTTTGTTTAAAATTAAAGCATTTTTAATCGTTTTCGCAAGTGCTTTCTCGTCTCTTGGTATTTTCTGTAACATAATGAAATTTGTAAAAATGGTCCGAGACAAAAACTCCTGTTTTTCTTTTTCTAAAGCTTTTCCTCGCATTAGAAAAGCTTTGAATTGATTTAATTCCGTTAACATCTTTTTCTCCTATATTACCTCACCTGCCATCATCAAATCAGGTCTTATGAGGTCTTTATCAAAAAACTACTCTATTATCTCGTATGATAATATATTAACAACCAATTGTCAAGTATCAAAAAAAACGACCGCACTGTCGTTTAAATACTTAAAAGTTTATATCTTTAAGATTAATCCTCCGTCTGATGCCTAACGATAAAATGGTATTTTGCCGCTTCAATAGCAATTAATTCAATTATTCCCAAGATTAATATAATCAACCAGTCATAAATTCCTAATGGAACGGTTTTTAAAAGAGTTTGTAGTAAAGGTACATAAACAGCAGCTACTAGCATTATTATCCCTAAAACCACTGCTACTAGTAAAAGCTTATTAGAAAAAGGATTAATATGCCATAAATTCTTACGTAAGCTTTTACAAGAAAAAGTATAAAAAATTGAATCAATTGAAAGGCAAGCGAAAATCATTGTTCTAATATAAGCAATACCAAAATTTAGTTTCCACAACCAAAGAAATAATCCTAAAAGCATAACATCAGTAATCACACCAATAATCACAATTATGAATTTCATTTCCTTGGTTAATAGATGAACATTATGCCCTTGAGCTTTTTGTTCCATTACCCCTTCTTCCTTTGGCTCAAATGCCAAAGCAACATCAGGCAAACCATCTTCAATTAAATTAACCCATAATATCTGAACTGCAATTATTGGCAAAGGGGCACCAATAAAAATACTGGTCCCTATTAAAATTACTTCCGTAAAACTGTCTGAAAGTAAATATGTAATAACCTTCCTAATATTATCAATAATAACCCTTCCCTCTTCTACTGCTTTAACAATAATGGAAAAACTATCATTCAATAAAATTAAATCGGAACTTTCTTTTGCCACAGCTGTTCCAGAACCTAAAGCTATTCCAATGTCAGCTTTCTTCAAAGCTGGCGCGTCGTTTATTCCATCCCCAGTCATTGCTACAACTTCTCCTCTATCCTGCCAAGCGTCAATAATCCTCATCTTATGCTTAGGCTCAACTCTTGAATAAATATGTATTTTATCCAGAATTTCTTCAAATTCTTTATCAGAGAGTTTATCCAAATCCATTCCTTCTAAAATATTTTCTTCTTTTATTTCAAAACCCAATTCTTCTGCAACTGCCTTAGCTGTCAATTTATGATCTCCAGTAACTATAATGGGCCTCATACCAGCTTTTTGACAAATTCGCATTGCTTGTTTCACTTCTTTGCGAATTGGGTCACTTATAGCAATAAAACCAGTAAAAATAAAATTATAGCAAAGAGCTTTCAACCCCTTGATTTCATAAGTTATATTCTCGCTTTTTTCAACAATCCTACATCCTGTAGCAAGTACACGTTGACCTTTACTAGTTAATTCTTTTAATTTTTCTTCTAATTTTCCTTTTTCTTTATATGTTAAATTACTCCTTTCAAGAATTCTTTCTGGAGCGCCGCAGATATACAAACGCATTTCCCCTGATTCTTTATAAAAAGAAGCAGCAAATTTATTTATTGGATTAAAGGGAATTTCAGATAATTTATCTTCTTCCATCTTTCTTTTTGTATTAATCAATCCATTTTCAATCCCAACTTCTAATAAAGCCCTGTCTGTAGGTCTTCCTCTTAAAATCCATTTTTCCATAATATCATCAGGGTTTTCAACAAATGCTTCTGATGCTAAAACAGCTGATTTGAGAACCAAAGACTTATCACCAATTATCTCACTAACTTTCATTTTCCCTTTTGTTAAAGTACCTGTTTTATCAGTGCATATTATACTGGTATTTCCTAAAGTTTCTGCAGAAGATAGTTTTCTTATCAGCCCCTTCTTTTTTAATACTTTCTGCATTCCTAAAGCTAAGATTACTGTTATTGCCACAGGCAATCCTTCGGGAATAGCAGAAACGGCAATAGCTACAGAAGTTGTAAACATTTCTACAAATTCTTTTCCTTTTATTAATCCCTCAAAAAAAATCAAGGCACAAACAAAAGTAATGCCTATCCCTATTAAAGTTGAAAAATTTGTTAATTTTTTTTGATACGGAGTTTTTCTTTCAGGAGCTTCTTTTACCATTTTAGCTATCTTTCCAATTTCTGTATGCGACCCAGTACTTACAACAACAACCTTTCCTTTCCCAGCCTCTACAATACATCCCATATAAACCATATTATCCCTGTCCATCAAATGTATTTGCCCAGATAATGATCTAGAAACTTTTGTTGTTGGAAACCATTCACCAGTCAAAACCATTTCATTAATTTTCAAATCCTGTGATTCAATAATTCTCGCGTCTGCGGGAATCTTGTCTCCAGGATTTAAAATAACAATATCTCCAGGAACTAATTCTTCGGAATTAATAATTCTTAAATTTCCATTTCTTAAAACCTCAACTTCATGCTTAACTACTTTTTTTAATTCTTTTAAAGCGTTTGAGGTTCTATTTTCCTGAATAAAACCAACTGTTGTATCCATAAATACTGCAGCCCAAATAACAATAGTGTCGGCATATTCTCTTAAAAACAAGGTAACAATTCCAGCAAATACAAGAATATAAACAAAGGGGCTACGAAATTGCTCCAAATATATTTTTAATTTTGATAATGGCTTTTCTTCAGGAAGATTGTTCTTACCAAATTCTTTTTGACG
>CAZNBO010000044.1:0-3201 GCA_964571515.1 uncultured Candidatus Saccharibacteria bacterium | reverse complement strand
TCTAAGAGTATCTCTGCTTCTTTTTTAATAGCAGAGATCTTTTTTTCAGAAATTCCTGTCTTTTTTGAAAACTTTACTATATTTATATTTAATAAGTCCTGCGCTAACATTAGTCTTTGCTTATAAAATGTTTCTAATAAATTATTGGTTACAGATGGAAGAATAGTAATTGGATAAAATCTTTCTGATTCTATAACATATTCCAACCCTCTTCCTGCTGGATACTTCCATCCTAATAAATCTATTCTATTGCATTCCGAATATTTAATTACTTTGCTTGTAAATTTGGTATTAGTTACGATAATTGGTCGTATTTTCAATTTTTCTGATTTAATTTTATTCAAAGAATCTCCTGATTTTAAATCCAAAAAACGGGCATAATGAATTAACCCCACCTTTAAATCTACTCTTCCCCCAGGTAAACTATGAAATTTACATTCCCCAATTAAAAAATATTTTTCCTCTTTGGCTAAAAAATCAATTTCATGACGAACACATTGTCCTTTGATATGTTGATTAATTTTAACAGAAAAGTCTAATTGTTTAAAAATATCTGCTACATATTTTTCAAATGGAAATCCACTAGGACCGAAACGTCTAATTGCTTTTTTTAATCGAAAACGAATTCTACCACGAGGATATTTTTTTGATAAAATTCGTTCAACTCGTCGAAAAATTTCTTTTGTCGTTATACCAGAATATGCTTCTTTCTCAATAGTAGTAGCTATTTGTTTAGCTAAATCTTTTGAGGCACCAACTCGTTCAGCACCATTACAAATCTTTTTCCATGAAAATGGTTCTTTTTTACCAGAATTATTAATAACATATAGTTCTTTCATATTTTTTTTATTTTACTTTACTTCCAGGTGGTACTTCTCCTTCTGGAATTAATAAAACAGGCCCTTCAGGAATATCAACTGCTAAAAGCATTCCCTGACTTACATAACCTTTTATTTTCTTTGGTTCTAGGTTAGCTACTACAATAATTGTTTTACCCACTAATTCATCTATAGAATAATCTTGGGCAATGCCAGCAACTAATTGCCTTTTTTCTTCTCCCAAATCAATATCTAAAAGAAGGAGTTTATCTGCTTCTTCTATTTTTTCTGCTTTTAAAATTTTAGCGGAACGCAAATCTAATTGTTGAAATTGATCAAAGCTAACTGTTTCTTTTTCAGAAAATGGTTTTTTGTTCTCAACTCTTCTTCGAACTTCCTCTTCATCCATACCAAAATGATGAGCTATCTCATGCCAAACTGTTTCTTGAACAATATCTTTTACCTTTTCCTTCTTACCGCCTGCCGCATTTTCAATATTTTTTTGAAACAAAGTTATTTTATCTGGTGCTGCTCTATTATAATTCTGTCTTTTAATTTGTGGAACACCTTCATATAAACCTAAAATGCAACCGCCAGAAGAATAACCCAATTGTTGTTTCTGAAATTCACTTGGTTGATCTTGAGCTATAATAGCAACATTTTTTAACTTATTTAAGAATCGATAAGGAAGTTTCTTTAAACTTTCACTTATTAATCCTTCGAATTTTTCTTTTCCCATGTTTATGTTTTTAATTGTTGAATTATTTCTTCGAAGATATCTGGAGGAATAGGAATAGGATCTCCTGGCTTAGTTATGCCTGGGTACTTCCATGCACTAATAACCTTTATTCTATGCCCTTGCTTACTAACAAGTTGATACATTACCCAAATCTCATAAGGATGTTTCTTAGAACCAGCTTTTTGCATTGAAGCAAGAGTCTTGGGAGCAATTCCTTCTTCTACCCTTTGTGCGTTTCTTATTACCCGTTTCACTCTACTTTCAGAAAGCATATACTGATGCATTTTTGCTTCTGAATGTTTAGTCCAGGCGAATAAACCTCCTTCTTTTTCTTTATGTTTAATAAAAATCATTTTATTTCAAAACCAATTAATCCCCCGTCCTTTTCTATACTTTCTTCAATGTTTTCAATATTGTCATGAAAACCATCTTGTAAACTATCTATTAAACTTTGTATATCATTCTTCAGCCCATCTGCTACCAATGTAACACTTCCATCGTCATTATTTTTTACCCAGCCAACTAAATTATATTTTTCAGCTAACATTTTTGCTGCATAACGAAATCCCACACTCTGTACTTTTCCTTGAAAGATAAATTTCTTTTTCATCCTCCGTGTTTAAATATTATAACATCTCCATCCTCTACCACATATTCCTTACCTTCTAATCGAATCCAACCATTTTGCCTGGCAGCACTCCAACTACTTGCTTCTATTAATTTTTTCCAATCAACAATCTCAGCTTTAATAAATTTATCGGCAAAATCACTATGAATAACTCCACCAGCTTGAGGAGCTTTAAGACCTTTTTTTAATGTCCACGCTCTGGTTTCGTCCTCTCCTGTTGTTAAAAAAGTGATTAATCCTAATAGCTTATAAGTTAATTTGATCAATAAATCTAATTCTGATTGCCCAGGAAGACCAAATGATATTCTTTCTTCAATAGAAAAACCGACAGTTTCTAATTCCATTGCCACATCCATAATTAAATATGACCATTTATTGTTATTAAAAACTTCTAAAATATGTGCAGGAATTTCATTTTCCTGCCCATTTAATAAATATATTTTTGGCTTTAAAGTTAAAAGCTCATACTTATTAAGAATTCTCTTTTCTTCTTTTTCCCATTCTTCTTCATATAGAATGTGTCCTTTCTGTAAAAGATCTTGCGTTTTACATAATGTATCTTTCTCTTCTAATGCCTCTTTTCCACCTACCTTAATTTCTTTATCTATAGTTGAAAGCCTTTTATCGACTACTTCTAAATCTTTTAAAATTAATTCTGTTTCTAATGTTTCTTTTTCTAAGAGTGGATCTATATTATTTAGTGTATTAATAATCTTTTCATTCTTAAAACATCTCAAAACATAAACAATGGCATCAGTCTCTCTTATATTTGCTAAAAATTTATTTCCTAATCCTTCCCCTTTACTTGCTCCTTTAACTAAACCAGCAATATCAACAAATTCTATTGTAGTATAAATTTTTTTAGCTGATTTACTTAAATCTGTTAATTTATCTACCCGTTCATCAGGAACGGCAACAACACCGACATTTGGGTCGATAGTACAAAAAGGATAATTTTCTTTATCTACTTGTTTTTTTGTAATTGTTTCAAAAAGAGTAGATTTTCCAACATTAGG
>CAZNBO010000043.1:0-3267 GCA_964571515.1 uncultured Candidatus Saccharibacteria bacterium | reverse complement strand
ATATTTTTTTATCAATGGAGAACTTTTTGCTAATTTTTCCGCTTCAACTTTATCAATACCTTTCTTCACTTTTAATTTAGCTCTTATTTTGCTATTTACCTGAATAATTAGCACAAAGTTTTTTTCTTCTGTTAAATATTCCTTAAATGTAGGCCATTTTTCCTTACCAACAGATTTATGATGTTTTAGATATACATCCCATAATTCTTCAGACATATGAGGAGCTAATGGAGACAAAAGCAAAACCAAGCTTTCTAAATGTTTTTTATTTATTTTCTCCAATGGAACTTCGTACAGTTCATTAACATATTCCATTAAAGAACTGATTGCTGTATTAAAATGAAGTTTTTCTAAATCTTCTGTCACTTTCTTGATAGTTTTATGTCTTGTCTTTTCTAAATTCTTTAAATTTTCTTTTAATTTTCTTTTTGCCTCTGGAGTCAGAATTAATTTTTCTTCTTTTTTCTTCTTAGATTTTTTACCAGCTATTGGATTTTTTTCAGTTACCAAATACCAAGCACGATTAAGAAAACGATATATTCCAACAACTCCTTGACTACCCCATGGTTTTGCAAAAGATAAAGGACCCATAAACATTTCGTACATCCTTAAACTATCAGTTCCGTATTTTTTAATAATATCATCAGGGCTTATTACGTTTCCTCTTGATTTAGACATTTTTTCTCCATCTTCGCCTAAGATAATACCTTGGTTAATTAAACGAGTAAATGGTTCTCGAGTAGAAACTATTCCAATATCATAAAGAAATTTATGCCAAAAACGGGCATATAAAAGATGCAAAACAGCATGCTCCACTCCTCCAATATATATATCAACAGGCATCCAGTTTTTTTCTTTTTTAATATCAACTAATTTTTTCTTGTTTTTTGGATCTAAATAACGCAAAAAATACCATGAAGAACCTGCCCATTGGGGCATTGTGTTTACTTCTCTTTTAGCAGGGCCTTTACATTTTGGACATTTTACATTTACCCAAGAGGAAATGTCTGCTAATGGTGATTCATTCTTTCCACTTGGTTGATATTTCTTAACTTCAGGTAACTTCAATGGCAACTGACTTTCTTTTAAAGGAATATTTCCGCATTTAGGACATTTAATAATAGGGATAGGTTCTCCCCAATATCTTTGTCTAGAAAAAATCCAATCCCTTAATTTATAACGTACATTTTTTTTACCTCCAATATATAAGGCTATTTTATTTATAGCTATTTTCGAAGGAGTTCCATCAAAAGGACCTGAATTTATTAATATTCCTTCAGATGAAATAACTTCTTTTACTGGTAAACGAAATTCTTCAGCAAATTGCAAATCTCGTTCATCATGAGCAGGAACTGCCATTATCGCTCCGGTTCCATAACTTATTAAAACATAATCTGATATCCAAATAGGTATCCTTTCTCTATTAGCAGGATTTATAGCATAAGCCCCAGTAAAGACTCCTGTTTTTTCTTTAACTCCTGACAATCTTTCAAAATCTGATTTTTGTGAAGCTTTTTCGATATAATTTTTAACTTCGGAATCACAATTTTCTGTAGTGATTTTTTTTATTAAAGGATGTTCTGGAGCTAATACTAAATAAGTAGCCCCAAAGATTGTATCAGCTCTGGTTGTAAAAACTTTAATATATTCTTCATGTTCGACAACTTTAAATTCTATATCCACACCTTCAGAACGACCTATCCAATTTTTCTGCATTGTTTTTACACGCTCAGGCCAATCCAATAAATTCAAATCTTTTAATAACTTATCTGCATAAGCTGTTATTTTTAAAACCCATTGTTTTAATTTTTTCCTTTCTACTAAAGTATTGCAACGATCACATTTTCCTCCAACCACTTCTTCATCAGCTAAAACAGTTTTACAAGAAGGGCACCAATTAACAGAAATCTCATCTTCATAAGCCAACCCATGTTTATAGAGTTGTAAAAATATCCATTGAGTCCATTTATAATAATTAGGGTCTGTTGTATTGACTTCTCTTTGCCAATCATAACTAAACCCCATAGCTTGAAGTTGTTGACGAAAATGTTTAACATTTTTTACCACAACTTCTTTAGGATTTTTCTTAGTTTTTATAGCATAATTCTCTGCTGGTAATCCAAAAGCATCCCATCCCATTGGGTGTAAAACATCATAACCTTTCATCCTGTAATATCGTGACAAGATATCAGAAGCTGTATATCCCTCTATGTGCCCAACATGGAGACCTTCCCCAGAAGGATAAGGAAACATATCTAGGATATAGATATGTTTCTTTTTAGGCTTATCAGAACTATGCCAAATTTTGTAATTATTTTTAGCCCAAATTTTTTGCCATTTGGGTTCAATTTTATTAGGTTGATAGGACATATACAATTAGTTTTGTTGACCTTTCGTTTCACTCCCTTTATTACCTGTGGTACTTATTGTTGTGGTTGTCTCCTCAATTGTAGTTGTAGTGTTAGTTGTAATCGTAGTCGTCTCGGTTCCTGGTGGTGGTGTTTTTGGCAAACGTCCTTTAGGAATCTTTGGAACAGGTACTGGTAATCCTTCCATAACGTCTTGTATGGTGCTAGAAGCAAAACCTTGTTTTTGTAAAGTCTGAATCCTTTGCTGTATCTTATTTTCTAATTCTAGTTTTAACTGTTCCGCCTTAGCCTGAACATGTTCTGGGTAATTTCCTAAATTTGTTTGCTTAAGCTGTTCTTGTGTACTTTCCATTATTCGCAATTGTCTAAATTCTCCCTCTGGTCCAGGATTTAAGGGTCGTAATTCCTGTAATTTATTCTCCAAGCGATTCATAAACTCTTCTTGATTTTCAAACTTTAAACGAAGAAGTGGTAAAGTTTGATTAATCTTTTGACGCACTCTATTAATTTGGGCAACAGCTTCCGGAGATTTTTCTAAAATTTTATCCAATACCTCTGAATGACGAATTTCAGCTTCTGTTATTCTATCAAGAATTTTATCAATATTTGGGTTTTCTGAAGTTTCTTTTAAAGCATTCATTCTATCCTTCAATCTATCCATTGCCTTTGTATAATTATCAAATGCATTTTCTAATACTTCTGGCTTAGAAGATTTTTGAGCCACCTCTGCTGCTTCAGCTAACTTTTCCGAAAGTATTTGTAGCTGCGTTTCGCTTTTCTTTATAGGGTCTTTAGTCCACCCTACTTTCCAACCCCTCCACCATTCTTTCAAAAAATAAAAAGGGCTTGTAGGAAGTAAACCAACTTTTTTCAACCCCAATGCATCAGGAATAGACAT
>CAZNBO010000042.1:0-3538 GCA_964571515.1 uncultured Candidatus Saccharibacteria bacterium | reverse complement strand
ATCTTTTCCAATTTTTTTTGCAATAATATTTACTTCTTTCTTATGATTTTCAACTTTACTTAAATCTTCCATTCTTGCCTTTGCAACTTCTAAACGAACAACGGGTTTTGTATTTTCAGAAGCAAAATGAATTTTTGCATTCTGAGTCAAAGTTTTTATTGGATATAAAACATTACCAGGTAAAGTTGTCTGAGCAAAAGCAAAAGAAAAAACAAAAAAGAAGAAAGCCATTAGAGAAGGAATCAATACTTTTTGATATTTAGGAATAAATGAAAAAATAGCCAGTTTAACTCTAGGCTTATTGTATAAACTATTAGGTTTTGTTTCTAAAATATTAGATTTAAGCCAAAAAGCCCAATCTTGATTAGGCTTTATTTGTTTTAAATCTTTTAAATTTTTAATAAGGTCTTTTTCTTGCATAATTTCTTCTACTACAGAAGACGTAGAAAACAGCAATTTGTTACACTAATATGGTAATTCTATCTTATTATTAAATAAACAGCTATTTCTCATTTTCTAAAATTAGTTTGAGCAAAAACAAAGTTTCCATTTTAAGTTTTTTTCTAACCCAATCTTTTTGTTTTTCAGTAATTAACTCCCCTAAACCATCTAAAATATTATAATCATTAAAATCTTCTAAAGCAGAGATTAATTTCTGTAAAAACTTTTTAAAAGGCATTCCCGCTCTTTTTTCAACTAACTCTTTATTTATAGGCCAATTATCTTTAGCAAAAGAGTAAACATCAAATATATCACGATTTGTTTTTCCTAATCTTTCGTACATTGCCATTAATTTATTAGCAAACATATCTTCCTTAATCATAATCAACATTGATATCCCCATATAAGATTCCACATTATATTTTGACCCAAAATATCTACGATTAATTTCAACCTTAACATTCTGCGCGTTCTTTTCCTTTTTATTATAAGAAAGAATAAAAAGTAGATTAAATCTTTTTATTTCAGCTTCTTTTATTGTGCCATATTTTTGCATTATCTTTTTTACTCTTTCAAAGGCATAATCTTCTTTTTTTTTATCAAGTAAATCAAAATCTAAATCAACAGAAAATCTATCAAGTCCATAAAATAAATAAGCTGCAGTTCCTCCTTTAAACCCTAGGAAAGGACCAATGGTATTATCAGAATAAATATCAGCTAAAATTTGAAGTAAAATGTTTTTGTGTATTGATGCGTTTAATGCCATATATCACTTATTAGATTTATAATATTTATAATATTCTTTTACTTTCTTTTCCATTTTCTTGTTTTCATAAATCTGCAATAATTCAAATACTTTGTCCCAATTAAGTGGCGATAAGTTATCAAAATGATAATCTTTGCTTCTATAAATCGTATCCAAAAAAGCTCTTTCTTTTGACGCAATAGAATATTCTCTGTCCTGATCAATGCCTTTTGGATTAATTAAAACTGAATTTTTAATTGTTCTAAAAGAATACAGCTGACCATCACAAGTTATATCCCTTTTAACATACGAGGCTACAAAAATCTGGCTATAATACTGAAAAGTCATTCCAGACGCGCCTAGCACAGTCTCAAAGCTTACATAAGAAGGTTTTAATATCTTTGTGGCTAATTCATACCTATTATAATTTCTATCCTTAGCATAAACACCCTTACGAAGACGAATTAATTGCCCTTTCTTTGTATAATAACTTAAACGAACTTTAGCTGCGGATATATTAGTGCTACTCCACAATAAAGCAACGTCTTTTGTTGAAAAAATTGTTTTTTTCGATCTTAAAAGAATATCTAAATATTCTCCTTTTTTTACCTTTTTATTCATATTTCGTACTGTAGGTTAGGTTTAAACTAACCTACAGTACTATTATACACCCCGTCACTAAATAAATCAATGGTAATAATTCAATACGAGCAATTCTACAAAAATATTACGATTCTAATTGCTCTTTCAATGCCTCTAATGCCCTATGTATTATTACTCTTACATTACCTTCTCTTTTTTCCAATATCTGGGCAATTTCTTTACTTGATAAATCATCTACATAATGCCAAATAATAACATCGGCATAAATAGGCTTTATATTCTGAATAACTTTTCTGATTCTCTTCATTTCTATAGTTAATTCTATTTTTTCAATAAAAGTTGGCTGAGCAACTTGAAAATCAGCAATTTCCCCAACTTTATCCAAAGAAAGAGGTTTTTTGCTTTTTGAACGATAAAAATCAATTATCTGATTCCTTGCTATTCTATAAAGAAAAGCAGTGGAATTGGAAATTTCAGAACCTTGTCTTTTCCACAATTTTAAAAAAGCTAAAGAAGTTAAGTCTTGAGCTGTTTCGGTTGTATCTACACGTAAATAGATAAAACGAAAAACTTTATTTATGTTTTTATTATAAAACTCTGAAAATTCCTGCTTATCCATATAATTATCTAAATATTTGAAATCGCTTTGGCTAATTTATTAGAATCATGACGAAGTAATGGTCCTTGCCTTAATAAACGAGCAAAAATCACTTTTGGTTTTTTCCAAGAACTTAATGTTTTTTTATCATATTTTACCGATTCAGCTTTTTCTTTATTGTATTTACCTAAATAGCAACTCTTTGGTTTTTCAATATTAACAAGAAAATAATCAATTACTCCTTTTCCAAGATATTTCTCTAATGTAGCAAAAAAATCCTCTGCTGTAAACTTATTTGTTTCCCCGTATTTTGTCATTGTATTGCAGACATAAACTTTCTTTGCTCGCGATTTCTTCATCGCCTCTTTAATTCCTCTTACCAAAAAATTAGGAATAATGCTGGTGTAAAGATCGCCTGGTCCAACAATAATAATATCTGCTTCCTTAATAGCTTTAATAGCTTCTTTATTAACTTTAGGTTTTGGATTTAAAAAAACTTCTTCTATAGATAAACTCCCATCATGTTTTGGAACATCAATATTTGATTCTCCTACTACAAGAAAATCATTCTCCAAACGAGCAAAAAGACGTGTATAATCCAAACTTACAGGAATAACTTTTCCTTTAATTCCTAAAATCTTTGACGCTTCTTTAACAGCCTGATTAAAATCACCTGTTATTCTTTCCAAAGCAGTTAAAAAAAGATTGCCAAAACTATGACCTTTTAATCCTGTTCCATTTTCAAAACGATAATTAAACAGATTCGCTAAAACTGGACTATCAGATGAAAGAGCTACTAACACTCTTCTAATATCTCCTGGAGGCAGAATACCAAATTCTTCGCGTAAAACCCCTGAAGAACCGCCATCGTCAGCTGTTGTAACAATTGCAGATAAATGAAAAGGATAATTTTTTAAACCAGTTAAGACAGTAAACACACCAGTGCCCCCGCCAATAACTACAATCTTTTTCATCCTACAAAGTTAATGAGTTTATCTTTAACAAAAATAACTCTTTTTATCTTCTTCTTTCCTAAATATTTTTTTATCAATGGAGAACTTTTTGCTAATTTTTCTGCTTCAACCTTATCAATGCCCTTCTTCACTTTTAATTTAGCTCTTATTTTGCTATTTACCTGAATAATTAGCACA
>CAZNBO010000041.1:0-3552 GCA_964571515.1 uncultured Candidatus Saccharibacteria bacterium | reverse complement strand
AGCATTTAAAAGGTCCTCTACTGTTTTTAAGCTTTCTTTCATCGCTTTTCTCCCATCGTCTATGAGTTTTTCCTGTTCTAATGTTAACGAACCCATTTCTTTATTAGAAAGCATTTCTAAAATCCATGACAAACCAGAAAGTGGAGTACGCAATTGGTGAGCCACTATTGTAATAAAATCTGATTGGGTTTTCCTTAATACCTCCTCTTTTGTTAAATCATGAATTATTCTCAAAAAACCATAAACCTTTCCCTTCTCGTCTATCACCTTAGTCGTTATTATCTCCACAATAAGTTCTTTTGGCTTATAGAATTTTACTTTTATTTTTTCTGGATAAGTATCTATCGATTTTTCTAAAACAACAGGAGCTAAACTTGGAAAAATTAATTTGGATAAAAGTCCATAACGAGCGTCATTACTTAATTCAGGAGTAATATTTTTTCCTATAAGTTCTTTTTTTGATATGCCAATGAATTTTTCCATGGCTTTGTTGACTAAAATAATTTCAAAATTATCAGTATAAGAAATAGCGGGATCATTAATACTACTTACCATTGCGTTTATTTGATTTCTTTCTAAATCTAAACGACTAAGATTATCAACCGCGCCTACAAAGACAACAGTCATTACTAAATAAAAGATTATTAAAGCAATACTAATAAACCAATTTAAAGGCCAAATTATCCAAAGTGAATTAAAAACAATCTGCGCTATAATCAAGCCACCAAAAAACCAGAATGATAACAATTGTGGTGAAGAAAAATGTTTATTTAGTTTTTTAAAAAAATTTAACATACATATAAAATTACTTCATCTCTCCCCATTTATTCCCTATCTTAACTTCTGCTTTTAAGGGCACTTTTAATTTTGCCGCGTTTTCCATTATATTTTTAAAAAGGGAAACGACTTCCTTTATTATCTCAGATTTTACCTCTAGTATCAATTCATCATGAATTTGTATCAAAGTTATCACGTCTTCTTGCATATGTTTTTCCTTAATAAATTCTTGAATTTTTACCATTGCTATCTTAATAATATCCGCAGCCAAGCCTTGAATGGGCATATTAACAGCAATCCTTTCCTGCCCACGAGCCATACGCCCAAACCCGCCTAAAAGGGGAAGAAATCTCTTTCTGCCAAAAATCGTTTCTGCATAACCTAATTTTTTAGCATTCTCTAAAGAAAAATCAAGATAATTTTTGAGTCCTGAAAAATTAGAAAAATATTCCTCTCTAAAACTCTTGGCCTCATCTAAAGAAATCCCTGCTGATTGCGCAAATGCTTTATTTCCCATTCCATAAATAATTCCAAAATTCAAAATCTTCGCTTTCTGCCTCATAGAAGGGCTAACTTTATCCTCAGGAACATTATTGATATAAGCAGCCGTAATTTTATGAATATCTTTGCCTTGATTAAACGCCTCTATCATTTTAATATCTCCTGAAAGATGAGCAGCTAATCTTAATTCTATTTGAGAATAATCTAATGAAATTAAAGAAAAAGATTTTTCAGCAATAAAAGCTTTTCTAATCTGCTTCCCCCAATCACCTTTTTGAGGAATGTTTTGTAAATTAGGTTTTTCTGATGACAAACGCCCAGTAGTTGTCCCTGTTTGATTCCAAGTCGCATGAATTCTATTTGTTTCAGGGTTAATAAAATTCGGAAGAGTGTCAAGAAAAGAATTTTTTAATTTCGTTATTCCCCTGCATTCAATAATCAAAGGAATAATTGGATTATTATCTTTAATCTTTAAAAGCTCATCAGCGTTTGTAGAAATTTTCTTGGTAGCGGTCTTTTTTAAATTTAACGAAGGAATCTTTAATTCTTCAAACAAGATTTCAGATAGTTGTTTAGGAGAATTAATATTAAATTTCTTACCAGATAATTCATAAATTTTTCCTTCCAAATCATCTATTTCTTTTTCTGCTTTTTTAGTTAGTTTTTTTAACCAATTTTCATCTACTAAAATTCCATTCTTTTCCATCGAAGAAATAACCGGAATAAGAGGTTTTTCTTCATTTTCCCAAACATTATCTATTCCTAGTGCCGCTATTCTGTTTTTAATAATTTCCCATAAAGGAATTAATTTAGCTAAACAACCACTAAACGAATCGTCAATCTCCTGCCCAAGAAAAAACTTACCAATAGAAGAAAGTTTATAATTCTTTCTTTCTGTGTCCAACAACCAAACTAATATTTTTATATCTTCAAATAAACAGCCAGAAAATCCTTTAATCTCTTCTGAAACAACTTTAGCGTCAAAACTTATTAAATTCTTTTCAGACCAATCTAATGGTTGCTCAAAAAAGTCAACAAATAGATGGTTAGGAAGATAAAACAAGGCATTATCCAAAAAACTAAATCCTAATCCTTTTATTTCCCTACTCCCAAACCTCTCTCCATTAAAATCTAAAAGTATTCCGACTGTTTTTTCTCCATCAATCTTTTGTTTTAATTCTTTTGTCTTTGAGGAAGTGTTAATAATATCTAATGAAACCTTTTTTACAGAAGAAATATTTTCTTCAAAATCGAAAATCTTCGGAATTAAACTCCGAAATCCTAATTTGTTCAACAAAGAAACTACTTCATCCTTTGGCGGAGGATTGAGTTTAGCTTTTTCTAAATCAAATTCTATTTCTACATCTTTCTGTATTGTTACCAAATGACGGCTGAAATAAGCCTGATCTTCAAAAGTTTTTAATTTTTCTAAAATTCTTGGAGAAGCTTTAATCTCTTCTTCATCTTTTATCTTTTTATAAAGATTATCTAATGTTCCATATTCTTTAATTAATATACTCGCTGTTTTTTCACCTATAGAAGGTACTCCCGGAACATTATCTGATGGATCTCCCCTCAACGCTTTCCAGTCTACTAATTGTTCAGGTTTTAATTGGAATCTCTCAAAAACTTTTTCTTTATCATAAGTTATCCTGTCCTGAATTCCTCGACGAAACGTATAAACAAATACCTTATCACTAATTAATTGAAGTGTATCTAAATCTCCAGTAATAATAAAAGATTCAACGTCTTTATCTTTTAATTTCTCAACTATGGTTCCAATAATATCATCTGCTTCATAGCCTTCTTTTTCCAAAACTGGAACATTAAACGCATGTAAAAGATCTTTTACAACCTGGATCTGTTCATAAAAATTATCTGGCATCTTTACTCTTTGAGCTTTGTACTCTTTGTATTCTTCATGACGAAAAGTAGGAGCTGCCATATCAAAAGCAGCCACAATATAATCTGGCTTCAAATCATTAATCATCTTCAAAAAGAAAAGCATAAATCCATAAACTCCATTAACTAAAACTCCTTCTGGAGAAATTAATGAAGGAAGAGCATGATAAGAACGATGCACTAAAGCATAAGTATCAATAATGACTATTTTTTTCATAGATGAAATTCTAATATTCTTGTATCTTTCCCTGTCATTTTAAATTTTATCTTCCAATGATTCTTTGGAAGAATTTTTTTTATCTTATTCCCCCACTCAATAAAAATTAAATTCTCTGGATTTTTAATAATTTCTAAAAAATCCAATTCTTTAAT
>CAZNBO010000040.1:0-3603 GCA_964571515.1 uncultured Candidatus Saccharibacteria bacterium | reverse complement strand
CCTTATAGAATAGTTGTTAGTGAAAAAACAATCAAAGACAATAAGTTCGAATTAAAAGAAAGAAGAAATCGTAAAGTAAAATTAATAAAATTAAGTGATTTTGATAAAACAATTAAAAGTAAGTAAACTGACAAAACAAAGAATAATTGTTATTTATTATGGCTAAAGATTTTAAAGAGAATTTTTTTCGTAATATTGGAGTGGACTTGGGAACTAGCAAAACGTTGGTTTATGTAAAAGGAAAAGGAATAGTGGTTAATGAACCAACTGTTGTGGCTATGAATAATAAGACTAATCAGATTTTAGCTATTGGCCACGAGGCAGAAGAAATGATAGGAAAAACTCCTCCACATATTAATGCTATTAAACCTCTTTGTAATGGTGTAATTTCTGATTTTGAAGTAGGTGAAAAAATGCTTCATTACTTTTTAGATAAAGCTAAGAAAAAAGGATTTTTAGGTCAGTTTTTGGATTGGCCTCGTTTGGTTATCGGAGTTCCTACTGGAGGTACTGAAGTAGAGCAGAGAGCTGTAGAAGACGTTGCTAGAAGCGCTGGAGCTAAAGAAGTCTACTTAATAGAAGAGCCAATTGCTGTTGCCTTAGGCGCCCAATTACCAGTCAAAGAATCACAAGGTATTTTCGTTGTAGATATCGGTGGTGGGACAACAGAAGTAGCAGTAATCTCTTTAGGAGGCATTGTTGTGTCAGAGAGCTTGCGTATAGCTGGCGCTAAATTAAATGATGATATTATTCATTATTTTAGAGATAAATTTAAATTATCTATTGGAGAAAAAACAGCTGAAAGGATTAAAGTTTTGATAGGTTCTGCCTTAGATTTAGGAAGTAATCAGGAAATGAAAGTAAAAGGACGTGACCTTACTCGTGGTTTACCAAAGGAAATTAAGATTAAAGAAAGCGATATTAGAGAAGCCATAACGCCTTCTTTAAATAAGATTCTAGATGCAATTAAAAGTACTGTTGAAATTACTCCGCCAGAGTTAATTGGCGATATAATGGAGTCGGGTATTGTTTTATCAGGAGGGACAAGTTTACTTCGCGGTATGGACAAATTAATTGAAGAATCCATTGACCTTCCAGTAAAGATAATTGATGATCCTATAACTTCAGTAATTAGAGGTATAGGAATAATTTTAGAAGATTTGCAAGGATCAAAAGATATTCTAACTACGATTACTAGAGAAAACCCCCCTTTGTGACATTATGAAACAAAGAAATAATTTTCATTTCTTGGTTTTACTAGTGATTTTCATAATCACTAGTATTTTGTTATTTAAATTCTATTTTTCTCAAGAAGAAGTTTTTAAACCTCAATTAGTTTACAATTTGGAAAAGGGGGGATTAGTAGGAAACTATCTTTTTGATTTTAAAAATTGGACAAATGATTTTTTGCATTTTAATAGTATAAGAAGACAATTATTAGAAATTGAGCATGAGAATATTGGGCTCATCAATCAATTACATGATTTTAAAGAAGTCAAAGAAGAAAATATTCTTTTAAAAAATGCTTTAAAAATTAAAGATGAAACAGGTTGGTCACTAGTGTCAGCTAAAATTATTTTAATGGATCCTTCTGGATTAACTGGTTCTTTTTGGATAAATAAGGGTGTTAAACAAGGTCTTAAACAAGGAATGAATGTGATTTTGGAGGATAAAATTTTAGTAGGAAGGTTAAAAGAATGTTTTGATAATTATTGTCGAGGTGAGTCAATTTTTAATCCAGAAACAAAGATTAGTGTGGAAAATTTGCGTTCATCTATTTTGGCAGTGGCAGAAAAAGATATGAAAGGTAATTTTCTTCTAAAATTGGTTCCATATGAATCAGACATTAAGGTTGGAGATATTTTAATTACTTCTTCTGAAAATGCTAATTTTTTTAAAGGTCTTTTAGTTGCTAAAGTTAAGAAATCTAGCTCCTCCTCTGATGTTAGCTCATTAAAAGAGTTTATTTTAGAACCTTTATTAAATCTATCTAAAATATCTTCGGTTTTAATTATTACTAATTTTATTCCTACACAATAATGGCTCAACGTTATTTATTAAATTTTCTTTTATTTGTTCCCATTGTTTTTATTCAGGTATATTTTGGGATGGCTTTTTCCATTACGCCGGTTTTAAACATTATTTTAATCTTTTTAATTTTTACTCTTTTCTATCTTTCACCACTCTATTTGTCTTTTTTAATTTTTATAACAGCAGTCATTTTAGATAGTCTTTCCGGGGTTTTTTGGGGGACGAATCTTTTCCTTTTTCTAATTTCTTTTGGAATAGGTGTTTTATTAATACGATTTTTAGAAAAATCTAATTTTTTGTCACGATTGGTTATAGGAGGAATAGCCATCTTCATATATTTTTTAGGACTTTTAATAATAAATTTAGTTTTAAGAACTCCATATATTAGCTTTATTATTTTTGAACAATTTCTATTTACTTTAATATTTTATATGCTTTTATCCTTTTTCTTTAATAAAATTAAGAATTTAAAAACAAATAAATAATTAATAATAAATAAGCAGTGGAAAAATTATTTACCGATTTTTAATAATGAAAAATCTTTATATTAAAAGAGAAAAGCATTTATTGGATCCCGAGGAGGTTCTTTTAGATAGAAAAGCCAAAGAAGCTAGGGAAAAAGATTTGGAGAGATTAGAATTTCCAATCTCGTCTTTTTTGATAAAAACAGTTTTTGGGGTATGCTTAGCTCTTTTTTTAATTATCTTTTTACGATCTTTTTATCTTCAGGCGATTGAAGGGGAGAATTATAAAAAAAGAGCAGAGAATAATCGTACTCATTATTATATTATTAGTGCCCCCCGTGGAATAATTTATGATAGATATAATGAACCATTGGTCTTTAATAGTCCTTCTTTTAGCTTAGTTATGATTCCATTAAATCTACCAAAAGATGAAAATGAAAGAGTAGATATTGTAGAAAAAGTTATTAATATTTTTGATATTGAGAAAGAGGAAATTGATATATTCTTAAAAGATTATAAAACAGTTTATTCTTTTCAACCGATTTTAATAAAATCAAATCTTGAAATCGAAGAAGTCCGACGCTTTGAAACAGCTATAAAAAGCAACTCTGGTTTTAGTGTTATTTCTGATTATAGTCGACACTATCCATTTAATGATGCTTTTGCTCATGTCTTAGGATATATTGGTAGAATTTCTTCACAGGATATTTTTAAATACAAAGATTATCCTTTGACTAGTATGGTAGGAAAAGATGGTTTGGAAGCATATTATGAAAAAACTTTACAAGGTAAGCCAGGTAAAAAAATAATTGAAGTAGATGCTGCTTTTAATATTCAAAAAGACTTAGGTTCCATAGAACCTAAAAAAGGTGAAGATCTTATTACTACAATAGATAAAGATTTACAAATAGTATTTTATAATTCTTTAAAAGAAAGAATTGAAACATTGGGTGCCAAAGGGGCTGCTGGTATAATTTTGAATCCTAAAACAGGAGAAATCTTATCTTTAGTAAGTGTGCCGAGTTTTGATCCGAATGTTTTCACAAAAGGTTCTCCTCGTCAATTAATAAATAAATACCTCCAAAGTTCCTCGCTTTCGCTTTTTAAC
>CAZNBO010000039.1:0-3698 GCA_964571515.1 uncultured Candidatus Saccharibacteria bacterium | reverse complement strand
ATATAAAAACAGCAGAATTTGTTTCGCCAAAACATCCTGATAAAATTTGTGATCAGATTGCAGATTCTATTTTAGATGCTTATTTGATGAAAGATAAATACAGCCGGACAGCAATTGAAGTTATGGGCGGACATAATTTAATAATAGTTTTAGGTGAGGTTAAAAGTTCTGCAAACATTAAGAAAATTCCTATAATCAAAATTATCAAATCTTTTGTTGGAAATAAATTTGATATTCAAATTCATCTAGAGGAGCAAAGTCCTGAAATTTCTAGAGGAGTAGATATTGGTGGAGCAGGTGATCAGGGCATTATGATTGGTTATGCTTGTAATGAAACAAAAAATTATATGCCATTAGAATATGAATTAGCCAGAAATTTATGTCGTAAGATTTATAAGAAATATCCTTATGATGGAAAGACGCAAGTGACATTGGAAGATAATAAAGTCTTAAGAGTTGTAGCTAGTTTTCAAAATACAAAAGCGAAAGAATTGGAAAATTTAGTTAAATCAATAATTAAATCAGAAGAATATATTATTAATCCTGCTGGAGATTGGAAAATAGGTGGATTTGAAGCAGATTCTGGCTTAACTGGCAGAAAATTAATAGTTGATTCTTATGGTCCAAGAGTACCAGTTGGCGGAGGTTCTTTTAGTGGTAAGGATCCAACTAAGGTTGATAGGAGTGGAGCTTATATGGCTAGAAGAATTGCAGTTGATTATTTAAAGAAATATAAAGCAAAAGAAGTTTTAGTTAAATTAGCTTATGCTATTGGTCAAGAAGAGCCATTAATGAAATCAGTAGTTATTAATGGCAAAGAAAGAGAAATAGAGGATTATGATCTAAAACCCAATAGTATTATAGAATTTTTATATTTAAGAAATCCAATTTACACAAAAACTAGCCAATGGGGTCATTTTGGCAATGGTTTTAAATGGGATTGTTAAAATTTTGTTTTAAAATAACACAATTTTATGATTTTCATAAAAGCTTGAAATGATGTAAAATATATCAAAGGGTTAAAAATTAATTAAAAATACATGAAAGAAAAAATAATTCAGATTTTTAAGATTATTCTTTTAGTTGGTATAGTTTTAACTTTAATGATGTATTGGTATGACCAATATATGTATTATTTCACAGACGCGTATTCTTATGATGAATCTTCATTAGTCGAATGTCCATGGGATAGTAATGTGGCGTTAATTAGTATTCATGGGGATATTGCTACTTATTCATATTATTCAGAAGAATCAGGAGATTCAGATGTGGTTTCATCAGAAGAAATAGTTAAATATATTGATGAAATCGAAAATGATGAATATATAGGGGCATTAATCGTGGAAATTGATTCTTATGGAGGATATCCTGTAGCTTCAGAAGAAATAACAAATGCTTTAAAAAGAATGAAAACACCTGTTATAGCTTTAATAAGAGAAAGCGCTGCTTCTGGGGCTTATCTTATAGCAACAGCGGCAGATAAGATATATGCCAGTGAAGCGTCAGATGTTGGGAGTATTGGAGTCACAATGTCTTATTTGGATTATTCTGAGCAGAATAAAGATCAAGGTATAATTTATCAACAATTATCTTCTGGTAAGTTTAAAGATTCAGGAGATCCAGATAAAGAATTAACCGAAGAAGAAAAAGAACTCTATATGAGGGATGTAAGCATATTGTATGATATTTTTGTAAGAAAAGTCGCTGAAAACAGGAATTTAGATATTGAAAAAGTCCGAGAATTAGCAGATGGATCAATAATGTTAGGGCAAGCAGCTAAAGATAATGGATTGATTGATGAAATAGGAGATATATATGATGTAAAAGAATGGATAAGACAAGAATTAGGAATAGAACCAGTTATTTGTAATTATTGAGATATATTTAAGATTAATAAAAAAACAACCCTCCGCTAGGAAGATTGCCCTTGGATGTAATACCCTTTCAGTTTATGGCTAAACCGAAAGACATTATTAACATATCAAGCTAATATAATTTGTCAATAGCTTATATGAACAATTTAAGAAATAAACCAGGGAGGCATTCCAAATAAAAAAAGGGGTGTTGCTTTAAGGACAAAACCTTAAAGACTTTTCCCCTTCGTGATATTATTAGTATAGCAAGGCATTATAATTTATCAAACGTCTCGTAATGGATAAATTAAAGAGTTAGAAGGTCAAAAATTAATTGGACATAATTAGAATGATGAAAATTAAAACAATAAAAGCCAGAAGAAAACCAATTTATGCTTTTGTTGATTCTTCTAACTTGTTTTATGGAGGGATAAAGAGCTTAGGTTGGAAAATTGATTATAAAAAATTATTAGAATATTTAAAAGATAAATATAAAGTTTCAAAAATATTTTATTATGCCGGAGTGGAAATTTATAATTTTAATTATTCTACCCTGGACGATAAGCCGATTGATTTAAAGAAGTTATATATTTTTCTCAAAGATAAGCTTAAAAAAGAATACCAAAAACTTAATGAAGCAGAAATTTTAATTTTAGATAGGAATATTAGAAAGGTAAAATTTTATCAAAAACTAGAAAAATTTGGTTATATTTTAAAATTAAAGCCAGTAAAAACTTATAAACAAGAAGATGGGAGATTAGAGAAGAAAGCGAATTGCGATGTTGATATGACATTTGATATTATGCATCTGATGGAGCAATACTCTGGTGCTGTAGTTTTATCTGGGGATGGTGATTTTGTAATAGCTTTAAAGTATTTAAAGAAACAAAAGAGAAAGATTGTTATTTTAGCAAGAGCTGGAAGAACAGCAAAAGAGATTAGAGGATTAGCTGGCGGTAATTTTAGAGATTTTGAGTACTTGAAATATAGATTGCAGATGAAGGAGAAATAAATAAAAATGAGAGGCACTCATATAGAATACCTCTCACGTATAGTAGTTACATTATATACTCAGTGATTTAGTTGTCAAGTATATTTAATGAGTTAAAAGTCAACTAAAAGGTCAAAAATTAATTGAGAAATAATTATGGAAAATAAAAAAGAATGTTATGAGAATTTATATAATAAATTTAAAAAATTAAAAAGAAAAACACCGCTAGGGGACAAAACCCATAGAGGTGTTTTTCATGTGTATTCTGGTTAAATTATATCAAGAATATATTCATTGTCAAGAGTGTTTATTCATAAGTTAAAACCTAATCAAAACATTAAAAATTAATTAATAACAAAAATATGTATAAAAAAATTATATTAATCGGAGTAATATTTGTTTTCTTTGCAGGCGTAGCTGTTGCAGCAGTCTTGTTCTTTTTCCCTTATGAGCCAAATCAACCACCTGTAGCAGATAATACTGGTTCAACAGAGCAGGGAATACAAGATGTAGTTAATGCAAATAATCAATTTGCCTTTGATCTTTATTCTGAATTAGATAAAGATGAAGATGGAAATATGTTTTATTCTCCATATAGCATCTCTGCTGCTTTAGCAATGACCTATGAAGGGGCAGAAGGAAAGACAGCAGATGAGATGAAGTCCGTTTTTCATTTTCCAGAAGAAGATATTTTAAGACCTAACTTTGCTGCTATCTATAATGATATTAATAAAGAGAATAAAGAATATGAATTGAAAACTGGAAATGCTTTATGGGCTCAAAAAGATTATCCTTTCTTAGGAGAATACATGGATGGAGTTGAGAACTATTATGGTGGGAAAGCGACAATGTTA
>CAZNBO010000038.1:0-3747 GCA_964571515.1 uncultured Candidatus Saccharibacteria bacterium | reverse complement strand
AACATTAGAACAGGATAAACTTATAGACGACGGGAGAAAAGCGATGAAAGAAAGCTTAAAAACAGTAGAGGACCTTTTAAATGCTGCGCAAATTGAAGAAGGAAGATTTGGTTTCCAATTTTCCACGGCTGATATAAAAAAAACAATAGAGAACGTTTTGATTAAATTTGAACCAGCGGCCAAAATAAATGACGTTAAGTTGATTTTTCAACGACCAGAATTTCAGCTTGAACCGTTTGTAATGGATTCATTAAGGGTTAAATTGGTTTTAGAAATTTTAGTTGATAATGCATTAAAATATAATGTAAAAAATGGAGAAGTACGGATAAGAATAGATCCTATGGAAGGAAAACCATTTATACTGATTTCTGTTGAGGATACAGGCATTGGGATTTCCAGAGAAGATTTATCAAGATTGTTTACCAAATTTTTCCGTTCCAAAGCGGCATTGAAAGGACAAACAAGCGGAATTGGATTGGGCTTGTATTTAGCGAAAAATATAATTGATGGGCACGGAGGAAAAATCTGGGTTAAATCTGCTTTAGGAAGAGGTACTATTTTTACATTTTCTTTGCCTATGGATCCTGATTATATACCATCTCAGTAATTATGCTTTATTTTATTTTTGGGCAGGATAATTTTCGTTCGCAGAAATATTTTTTTGAAGTAAGGGATTTCTATAAAAAAGAAGGAACTCCTTTTTTCTCATGCGATTTTTCTGATAAACTTTCTGTTTCTTTTGATATTTCTGCCTTGGAAGATATATTTAAAAGTAATACTCTTTTTTCTGGCAGTAAATTAGTGGCGATAAAGAATGTATTTAAAAATACAGATATTAATTTTCGGAGGGAATTATTGGATATTTTAAAAAAAAGAAAAATAGATATGGCCAAGGACATAATGGTTATATTTTATGAAAATGATGCAGTTCGTAGCAGTTCTCTGCAAAAATGGTTGGGGCAAGAATCTAAAGGAGTTAAAGAGTATCCATTATTAAAAAAGGAAAAATTAGGGCAATGGGTGATGAAAGAAGAACAAAAAATGGGTTTAGAATTAACTTCTGAGGCTCGTCAACTACTATTAATGAGTTTTCTCTCTGATACAGGTTCTATTTATTATTCTTTGGAAAAATTAGCTTTGATAAAAAAAGGATTAATTAGTAAAGAATTAATTGAAGAAAATCTATTCTTGCCATTGAGTAGTAATATTTTTTCTTTTTTGGACAATTTAGTTGGAGGAAAAACAAAAAAAGCTTTTTGGTTTTTAGAAACATTAATAGATCAAGAGGTACATCCCCTATACATTCTTAAAATGATTATTTTTCAATTCCGTAATCTTTTGATAATAAAAAGTTCGCAAACAAGACCATCTTCAATGCACCCGTATGTCTTTCAGAAGTTGTATCCCTTGGCAAAGATTCTTTCTTTAGAAACACTTAAGTTTATGTATCAACGTCTTCTTTATTATGATGGGGAAATAAAACATGGGGATATTGATGGACAAATTGCTTTAGAGATGCTTTTAGTTGATTTTTCTAAGCAAAAATGCGATACTACTAAATAATTAAAATTTAATATTTATTATTGTGCCTATAACTAAATCAGCAAAAAGAGCTTTAAGGGGAAGTTCTAAGAAGAAAAAATTCAATGTGCAAAAAAAGATTGTTTTAAAAAAGACAAAAAAAGATTTTTTGAAACTTATTGAGGGTGATAAAATTGAAGAGGCTAAAAAAATGCTTCCAAAGGCATATAAACTTTTAGATAAAGCTGCAAAAGTAAATTTAATTAAAAAAAATAAAGCAGCCAGAGAGAAATCTAAATTAGCAAAGAAAACGCTTGAGAAGAAATAATCCTTAATTTTATAAGTTATATATGCAGCTAAGATAATATCTTAGCTGTTTTTTTTATTATAGATTGTTTTGTTTGGTGTTTTTTAGTAAAATATAACAAAGGTCGGGAATAAAAAATTAATTATTATGAAAGAAAAACTTATCGGAAAAATTACTCATTATTTTGGAAAAATTAGTGTTGCTATTGTTGAGCTTTCGGGCGTACTTAAGGCAGGAGATAGGATACATGTTAAAGGAGGCACCACTGATTTTGAACAAGATATTTCTTCAATTCAGATTGAGCATGAAAACGTGGAAAAAGCCAAAAAAGGAGACGCGATTGGATTAAAAGTTGATGAAAAAGTGAGAGAAGGCGATGAAGTTTATCTAGCGGTTTAGTATGAAAAAATTAGCTGTACCCGAAGCCATTGCTGTTTTAATTGGAACAATTATTGGAGCAGGTGTTTTTACTTTACCTTATGTAGCTGTTCATTCTGGGTTAGCAATAACATTAATTTGGTTAATTATTGTTAGTTTCATTATCATTTATCTTCATCTTGCTTTTGGAGAAATAGTTTTGAGAACAAAAAAAGAATTTTGTTTGCCTGGATACGTTGGGCATTATTTAAATTCTTCAGCGGAAAAACTTATTCTTTTAACTACATTTTTTACTTTTTCGTTTTCTCTTTTAATTTATTTACTTTTAGGGTCTCAATTTTTAAAAGTTATTTTGAATTCTGTTTGGACGAGTTTTTCTTTTCCGCAAGGACTTTTAGTTGTTCTGCTTTGGCTTGTGTTAAGTTCAGTAGTTTTAAGTAAAAGCAAAAGATTGTCCAGAATCAATTTTTATTTATCTTTTGCTCTTCTTTTCGTTTTCTTTATTATTATTATTTTTGCTTTGCCTCATTTTAAAACAGGAAATATTAATCTTTTTAATTTTACAAATCATTGGGGGTGGTTAATACCTTATGGGGTACTTTTTTTTGCTCTTAATGGTATGGTTGCTATTCCGGAGGCAGCAAAGGTTTTGGAAATAAAAGAAGGAAATAAAAAAAAGTTAAAAAAGGTTATTATTATCGGTACACTTATTCCAATTCTTTGTTATTTAATTTTTATTTTAGCAGTAGTAGGCGCTAGTGGATCTTTTACTACACTAGAGGCTATTGAGGGATTAAAAGGTATTCTAGGAAATAGCATTATTTTATTAGGAGCAATACTCGGATTTCTGGCAGTTTCAACTTCTTATCTGATATTTGCTTCATATATTAAAAATAGTTTTATTAATGATTTTAAATGGTCTCGTTTTATAAGCTATTTTTTAGTGATTATTGGACCATTACTGCTTTATTGTCTCCATGTAGAGAATTTAGTAAAACTAATCTCTTTTATGGGGGGAATGTTAGGTGGGCTTGAAGGAGTAATGCTTGTTTTAGTTTTAAGAAAAGCAAAACAGCAAGGAGAAATAGAACCGCCTTATCAGGTTCCTTTAAATAAACTTTTAGTTATTGTTTTTGTAACAGCTCTTATTATTGGGGCTCTTTGTCAAACTTTTTTAGTTTACTAATTTAATATTTATGAAGATTATTGCTGATTTTCACATTCATTCCAAATATTCCCGCGCTACTTCTCCAAAAATGGATTTGGAACATATTTTTGAGTCAGCGAAAGAAAAAGGAATTACTATTGTTGGTACAGGTGATTTTACTCATCCAGAATGGTTTAATAATCTTAAAAATAAATTAGAGCCGGCAGAAGAGGGACTGTATAAATTAAAAGGTACAGATGGTAGTGTAAAATTTGTTGTAACAGGCGAGATAAGTAATATGTACAAAAGGCATGGTAAAGGCAGGCGAATCCACAGTCTTATTATTTTACCTTCTTTAGAATCAGCGGAGAAAATAAATAATATTTTATCCTTG
>CAZNBO010000037.1:0-3768 GCA_964571515.1 uncultured Candidatus Saccharibacteria bacterium | reverse complement strand
ATTTTAATAAGAAATTAACCCTTGGCCAGATATACTGATAGTAGTAGTAGAATTAGTGACAGTAGATTTTATAGTTATAGATTGGGTTGTGCTAGTAGCGCTGGTGCCTGTTAATTTATCGAAAGAAATATTAATACTATTATCTGTAACTGGGGCTTCATATTCAATTTGTTTTGGAAGATAACGGGTTTCTTCTGGAGAAAAATAAGTTGTTCCTGTATAAAGAGCGTAAAAATCGTCGCCAGAAACAGGATTTTCAAAATGAATGCCCCATTGATTACCACCTTCTTGACCTATTGACTTCTGCTGGGCATAACGAAGATAACCTACAATCTCTTGAGTTGTAAATTCTAAAAGTTTTGTCCTCTGTTGATTAACATAGGAAGAAATGCCAACACTTGCTAAAATAGCGGTAATAGTAACAACAATGAGAAACTCCATTAGAGTAAATCCTTTTTGAAATTTCATATTTTTAAAACTGTCCTACGAGTTGATAGACAGGAACAATTAAAGAGAGCGCTATGCCTCCGACTATAACTCCCAAAACAAGCAAAAGCAAAGGCTCTAATAACGAAACTAAAGTTTTTAAAGATGCGTCAATTTCTGTTTCGTAAAAAACAGATAAAGTTTTTAAAATTTCTTCTGTATGCCCAGCTTTTTCTCCAATTGCCAAAAGATTAGAAACTACTGCGGGGAATATTTTCTCTTTTTTAAAAGAATCCCCCATACTTATTCCTTGAGTTAAATGTTCTTTGGAAATTCTCATTAAAGCAGACTGATATTTAGGATGGCCAACTGCTCCTGCTGTTACTTCTATCGCCTGTATTATTGGCATTCCAGCTTTTATTAAGCTTGATAAAACACTGGCGAATCTTTCTAAAGCCATTTTCTCCACTAAATCATTCGCCACTGGTACTTTTTCCATAAAAGAAGCAAATTTTTCTTTTCCTCTTTGAGTCTTTGCAAAATAATAAAACAAAATAATAGGAATGGCTATTATTAGAGGAAATACAATAAAAAGATTCCTATTTAAAAACATTCCGGTAGAAAGAACTATTTTAGTAAAAGTTGGTAATGCCTGTCCCGTACTTAAAAACATTTCCCCTAATTTAGGAACTGCAAAAGTTACCAAAAAGATCACCATGCCAAAAGAAGTTATTAAAAGAATAGCAGGATAAACCAAGGAAGATTTTACTTTTGTTTGTAAATTCCTATCTCTCTCTAAATTTATGGAAACCTGATTAAGAGTTGCTTCTAAATTTCCTGATGTTTCTCCAGCTTTAATTAAATTTGTTATTACTGAAGAAAAATATTCAGGATGATTGTCAAATGTTTTCCAAAATGGTTTGCCTTGCTCTAAATTAGAACGAGTCTCAAATAAAAAACGTCTTGCTGGGCCTGATTCAAAATCCTGAATTAAAATATCAATAGCACTAAATAAATCAGTTCCTACCTTAAGCATTAAAGCAAGATATTTAGTTAAAAAAACTTTATCTGCCAAACTAAGAGTTTTTCGGAAAATAGCGAGTCCTTTTTTACCACCTTCTGAAATTAACGGTTTAACAGAAAGCGGTTTTAATTTCTGTGTTGTCAGATACTCTAAAACTGCCTTGGTATTAGGCTGATTAATATTTCCTTCTTTTATGCGACCATTAGCATCTTGAGCTAAATAATGAAACAACATAATTATTCTTTAGTTACTCTAAGAATTTCTTCAATGGTTGTTAACCCTAACTCAGCTTTTTTAAGACCATCTTCAAACATTGTTCTAGTCCCATGAGCAAAAGCAATTTTTCTTAAACCATCTAGAGAGAAATCACTTCTTTGAATGTATTCTCTTACCTCCTCAGTAATATTAAAAACTTCATAAATAGCTAAACGTCCGCGATAACCAGTAAAATTACAAGATTTACATCCTTTTCCACGATAAAGCTGTTTAGGATGATAAGGAGATACATTTTCACCTTTTAATGCCACTAACTGCCTATTAATGGTTTTATCTATATCATCTGGCACCTGATAACTTTCAATGCAATCACGACAAACTCTTCTTATTAATCTTTGGGCTATCACTAAATTTACTGTTGCTGAAACTAAAAAAGGAGGAATATCCATATCAACTAAACGAGGAACAGCAGTAGGTGCGTCATTTGTATGCAAAGTAGAAAGAACTAAATGTCCTGTTAGAGCAGCGTGGGTAGAAATTTCTGCAGTTTCTTTATCTCGAATTTCACCAACCATGATAATATCAGGATCTTGACGTAAAATAGATCTTAATCCATTCGAAAAACTAATGCCAGCTTTTGGATTTACCTGTGTCTGATTTACATATTTAAGCTCATATTCAATAGGATCTTCAATAGTTACAATATTAACTTCTGGTCTGTTAAGTTTATTCAAAACCGCATAAAGTGTTGTGGTCTTACCAGAACCAGTAGGACCAGTAATCAAAATTATCCCTGTGGTTTTTGTAATATTTTCTTGAACAATTTTTGCAGTATCTTCTAGCATTCCCAATTCCTGAAAACTCATCGGTTTAGTAGAACCTGTTAAAAGACGCATTTCTGCTTTTTCTCCATAAAGAGTGGGCATTATAGCAACACGAATATCAAAAATAGAATCAGCGTATTTATACTTAAATCTTCCATCTTGCGCTTTATTATGCTCGTCAATTGATAAATTAGACAAAATCTTAATTCTTGCAACTATTGCTGGATGAATTTCTTTAGCTAATCTTATTATTTCTCTCATAACTCCATCAACACGAAAACGAATTAAAACTTCGTCAGACAATGGTTCAATATGAATATCTGTCGAATTTATAGAAGCAGCGTAAGAAATAATATTATTAGTTAATGAAACAATAGGAAATTCTGTTGCCGCTTTCTTAGCTTCAACTCCTTTTAATTTTAACGAGGAGCGAATACTCTCTTGAATAGTTTTTTTAAAATCTTGAGAAACTTCTTCCCCATATTGAGCAAAAGCGGCTTTTAAATCTTCATCAGAAGCTAAATAGGGTTTAATAAAATAACCGCTATATTTTTCCAAAAAATCTAAATTTTCTAAATCTGCCGGATCTAACATTGCAACATTCAATGAATTATCCTGCTTGCTAAAAATAACAGAATTTCTTGTTCTAGCTATTTCTTCTGGAAGAATATTAAGAATCTCTGTAGGAATTTGTACCCCTACTAATTTTACCCTTGGAACATTAAGATATTTAGCAATAATATCAGCATAAAAATCACGGGTAATAAACCCGCGAGAAATTAAAAGATCAACAAAACCCTTTTCTATTCTTTTTGCTTCTTTTAAAGTATTATCAAAATCTTTCTCAGATAAAAGACCTGTATCAAGAATAAGTTTTTTAAGAATTTTTGGAGGAAGAACCATAAAAATTAAATAATAAACTGATTTACTCCAATGTACTTATTTATTATATCACTTAAAAGCAAAGTGAGTAAAGCGCAAGGAATCCAAAAATAAAAAAGTGGCAAACGATTTCTTCCTTTATTAAAAAGAAAGGAAATCAAATGTAAAACCACTCCCAAGAAAAGAACTAAAGAAAGAAAGATTAAACAATTAGGCCAACCAGTAGCTAAAATACCTAAAGCAGCTAAATATTTTTCTTCATTATAAAAAAGGTTTTTTTCAAATTTCTTGTTTAAAAGATAAATACCAAAAAATACTATAATCGCTGTAACAATAGTAACGATTGATTCAAACCAATAATGCTGCCAAGAATATTTTAAAACATAATTAATCGGA
>CAZNBO010000036.1:0-4130 GCA_964571515.1 uncultured Candidatus Saccharibacteria bacterium | reverse complement strand
CCATAATTAGTACAAAAAATAATTTATCTGTAAGGCAAAAATTAAAAAAGAAAAAAATAAAAGATAAATAATATGATTCAAAAACAAATAAAAGAAATCAGAAAATCCATAATAGCTATAGGTTTTAAACTTAACAACTCTAGCGTTTCAATAATTGGCAGTGGATTTGCTGTAAATAATGATGGGAAAATTTTAAGTGCTTTTCATCTCTATAAAGGGCTTAATGAAGAGCAAAAAAAGAATCTGATTGGTATGGCGATGGTAGAACAAGAAAAAGATGGCTTAGAAAAATATGATTGGTTTCCTTTAAAATTTATAGATTCTGATGACCAAAACGATATTGCTTTATTTCAGATAGAAAATCCCGATAAAACACTTTTAAAACCATTGAAATTAGGAGATTCAGAAGAAATTGAAGTAGGGGATGAGTCATATTTTATCGGTTTTCCTTATGCTGCTCAACTTATAAATGATAATTTTGGTGTAACCCTTATAGTTAATAAAACTGTTATTAGCAGTATAAAGCGAGATGGTGTTAATCAAAAACATCCAAGAAACTGGTTTATAATTGATGCTATAAGTAATCCAGGCAATAGCGGATGCCCGCTATTGGATTTAGGAAAAGGTGAAGTAATTGGAATTATGACCATTGCTTTTAGGACAAAATCTAAAGTTCAGCCAAATCTTGATATTAGAGAACCTATGCATATTGCTGGTGCTAAGCCAATTAATTTAGCGAAGAATTTATTGAGCTAAAAAGGTTCCAACATCGTTCCATAGCCCCAGGAATTTAATTTTTCCAAGGCAGAGAGCCATATTGACCATTAAAACGGAATATGTTATATTTATGATATCTTAATATAGAATATTTTTTAGTTCTTTGATAAATAATATTTTTACTATCTGCTATATAACTGATCATTACTTGTGATTAGTGGTTAGTTATATGGCAGTTAGTTTAGTTTATTAAAAAATTTAGGAAGGGGATAAAGATGAAAAGATTAATTTTGATGATGTTATTTATTTGTCTTATGTTGTCAATTAGTGACGGGATAATAACGTATTTAACTTTAAAACAGGGGATAGCAATAGAGCTGAATTTTCTTCCAAAATTCTTACAACAAAGTTTGGAATTAGAACTTTGGTTAATTATCCATATATTAAGCTATATAATAATTGCTTTTGTGCTTAGTAAAACTTTAAATCTAGAACGAAATTGGAAACTTTCTGTTAGCGGAGTTTTTATGTGGTTTGTTGTCGAGTTTAGTTTGTCAGTTTATACAATTTGCAATTTATAAATATAATTATTGTTTAATTGCTAACACTTTATAAAAGTTAGGCTCTGAAAAATATTTATTTCAGGGCCTTTTAAATTACGAAAAACAGGTTCTAACATCCTTCCAAGTCCCCAGATGATTATTATTGACCTATACTTTATAATCTGGTATTGTATAAATGATAAAGAATAACCTTTTAGGTTGTTTTTAATACTTATATAGTAATTTGAAATAAGAATAAAAAAATTTAGATAAGGAGGTAAATAGGATGGGAAGTATAATTTTAAAGAGAATACTGTATGGAGTCTTAGGATCAAAAGGCAAAGAATATGGTTTATATTTAGTGCCTGAAAATTCAAAGTCTTCATTAGTTTCTTTTGTCCTTCTTGAGTATGTATTTTCTTTGGAAGAAGCTAATAAAAGAGCAAAGGAGATAAAAGAGTCACTAGATAGTAATTGGGAAGTAAGAATTGTAGAAGTAGAAAGGCTATTAAAAAGAATAATTTAGAAAAAAGAAAGAAATGAGATTGGAGGCGACTGTCCTGATTGAGATAGTCGCCGTTTTTTTATTGCGTTTCTAAATGGATTCTAATATGGCGTAGTTATCTGGGCCAAAAAGGCACCAACATCGTTCCAAGTCCCCAGCAAATTAAAGTCGCCAAAAAGGCGATTTTTTAGTAAAATATAAATATATGAATAAAAATGAACACACAAAAAGATTGTTACCAGAAAAGACTCATCCAATAATAGAATTATTCTTTGAATTTGCTCAATTGAAGAATTTATATAGACAAGGTTGGTTAGATAATGGGGTTTCAAAATTAGATTGCGAAACAGTCGCAGACCATTCTTTTGGAGTTGCTTTGCTTGGTTATATTATTGCAGAAGAATACAGACATGATTTAGACTCTGAAAAAGTTATGAGATTAGGGTTATTCCATAATTTGGGTGAAATTTATGCTGGAGATATTACTCCAAGAGATGGTTTAAATTTGAAGGATAGATTTATAAAAGAACATTGCGCTGTTCAAAAGGTATTTTCACATTTACCTAATCCTGAAAAATATATTGATATTTGGTTAGAGATCGATCAAGAAAAGACCCCTGAAGCAAAATTTGTTAAACAAGTAGATAGATTAGAAATGGCTTTACAAGCTAATTTATATGAACGAATGAATTATTCTAATCTTGATGAATTCTTTCTTTATGTGAAAAAGAAAATTACTTCCAAAGAATTAAAATCGATTTTAGATGATGCTATTAAATTAAGGAGGCAGAAGGCTTGACAAATTATTTTGGTTTGCTATACTAAGGATGCTGTCGTTTTGAGATATTAAATAGCTTGCTATCTAATTTCAAAAAGCGATAGCATTTTTTTTATCTTGTATTAAAAAACACGGAGGAAATTCCTCCGTGTTTTAATCATTTATATCACTTTTACTCTTTTTCTTCTTGACTAATTTTTCTTTGTTTGGCCGTTTTTTCTGATCTATCTAAGCCACTCGTCATATTTCGTTTTATAACAGCTTCATTATTTTCTGGTTTTGACTCAAATGAATTAAATATATTATTAATAATTTATTGGGCTTTGAAATAACTTTTCTTTATTATATCTATTCTTTTGATAATCATCAAATTATAAAATAGAAATCAGTTTGGTTTAATTCATATAATATTATATAATTATAAAAATATTATGCTTATAGAAATCGACAATATTAAAAATTGGTTAAGCCAAAACCCTGGATTAGTACAATTTATACAATTTATTTCTCCAATTATTATTTCTTTATTATCAATCCGTTTTATAAAAAACAAAAAACGGGAACCGATTTTAATTTTAGATATAAAGAGTACAAAAGAGTATTCCCAAGATAAGCAAAAAAAAGTTAAACAAGGCGGTTATCTGATTGCTGATTCTAATTATTTTTTACAAATTCGTAATGAAGGTGATAATGTAGCTCTAAATATCTATATTGAGAGTAATAATTTTAAAATTGTGAAATATCAAAATAATCAGATTGGTTTACAAGATGAGTTCTTTATAAAAATTGTGGAAAAATCTGGTGATGAAATAAGAAATTTGAAAGAATTAAATGGGGAAATTTTAAAAATTTATTGCGAGACGATAGGAGGAATAGGTTTTTATTTTAAATATCAGATAATAGATATTAGAGAAAAGAAAGTGCGGTTTATCTCAAAAGGTTATGGAAAGAATAAGCAAAACAAAGGCAATTTTCGTATTGACCACTAAGGTATATTGTGATATCATTTTTACATAACTTTATGGTCGATAGAAATCTTTAATTGATAATGATTAATATAAAAATATGAATTTTGAAAATATTTCGACCCCAGAAAAAGAAAAAAATATTCCAAAAATAACAACAGAGGAATGGATTAAATATAGTGGAAGTGATGAGAGTAACAAGGAATTTAAAAAATGGAAGGAGGAAAGAGGAATTGAATTTGATAGTTCGGGTATCGCAAAAGTAGAACTAGACGGTGATGTAATTAGAACAAAAAAAGAGGACTTCGGCACAATAATAGATTAAATTGAAAAAACCGAAGCATAAATTCTTGTAATAAACACAAGATATTAAAAAAAATGACCATATAGTGGTCATTTTTTATTGTTTTATTGAATGATTGACTAATTAGAAACAATCCTTATAAAAAAGGTAATGGCTATAAGAATATAGATAATAAGCATATTGATTTTTTCTCTTTAAATTTTAAAATTAATAAGGATGGATCTTATTTTAAACACCTAATAGAACAATTGCTACATTAAGCATAATTAAGGTCCTTTAGAGTTTAATATGAAAATACTAAGGGGCTTGACAAATCATT
>CAZNBO010000035.1:0-4229 GCA_964571515.1 uncultured Candidatus Saccharibacteria bacterium | reverse complement strand
AACCTCGTTTTTCCTCTATCAACATATTCAAATCTTGGCTTTGCCATATGAATTAAAAGTGTAACTGGGTCTTCCTTATCAATTCTCATTTCTCCAATTACTTCTGAAATTACTTCTGTTGGTGTTCCTAAAGTAGCAGTCCAATTCAAACCTGTCAAATATCTCCTGCCAACTTCATCTTTTTCTCTAATTCCAAAACCAATTTCTATGACATAAGGCATCCCATCTGTATCATCAAATCCTACTCTACGATTATACTTAATGCTATCTTTTGTGCATCCTGCATAATTCATCATCCATTCAGATATATGTTCCTTACCTAAATATCCCAGAACAATTGGTTGTGGCATCTTTGAATTATCCTTCATATCATTATGCAACTTTTCCAATTTTTTCATATCAATATCTCCATCTTTAATCAAATCATGCAAATAAATATTCTTCATTTCGTCTGGCACAATCAATTTCTGTTTGCTAATGCCAGACAATCCTCTAAACTCTGAAACAAACTCTCTTACTGTCTTTGCTCTACTTCCCTCTCTTTCTTCAGTTACATATGCAGCAATTAAATCTCTTAATGGCTCTAATTCATACCAATGTGCAGAAGTAGGATTGCTTGGCTTCCATTTATTCCATTCCAAATTTGTTGGTTCATATATTTTGTCTTCATTATTATGAATTTTCAGTATAAACCTTGCATGTGGATTAAAGGCAGAATAAGCCTCTATAACTTTGGATATTTGGGGTGGAACTTTATAAAAATCCTCACTTTCTGGTTTGAGTATAACATTTGAATCAAATCCGTATATTTTGAATAAAGTGCCTTTTTTTATAAAATCTGACTCTTCTGACAAATGTTCTATTACTGGTTCTTGCTTTATTCTATCAAGTGTGACCGTTATTTTGTGGTATTTACCCTTAGTCCAAACCTCAATCTCACCTTTTTCTCCATTCTCAATATAAGGAGCTGCCCAAACCACTTTCAAGGCATTGCCCATTTGCCCCCGAGAAGGCGAAACATAGAATGTCTTATCACTTACTCTTTTCATATAATTTAATGATTTTTTTATTAGCCTTGTAGGTAATCCAGGTCCATTATCTCTGACACTGAACCAATCTTTTCCAATTTCCATTTCAATTTGTGGTGGGATGTCTGCAGTTTCACAAGCATCCAACCCATTATCAATCAATTCTTTTATTAGTGCAATTGGCCACCATTCTTTGCCATAACCAATTTGCATCTCAATTTCCTTTTCAGTGAAGTACTCAAGCTCTCGGCTTGTTTCAAAAGTTGTTCTTTTTAATTTTTCTTTATTATTCATTTTCCTCATCTTTTTTTTTATAATCAGGATACCCAATCTTCTCTCGCCATTCATGCCAATATTCTTCCGCCCCAAAAATAACTAAAGAATCAACTCCAAGTGCTTTAGCTGCCTTAATTTTAATTTGAGAGGTAGGTTTCCAGTAACCATTTATAATATTTCCCAAGGTTTGCTTAGTAATTCCTATTTCATCAGCCAATCTACTTTGACTCCACCCCTTCCTCAATAATAATACCTTAAACCTATCCCTGAGTATTACTTCTTTACAAACACTTACGTCCTGTGTCAAAAAAAAGGGTTGACCTTGACTTCTGCTACCTTCTTTTTTATTTTTGCCTCTATTTTGAGATTCCATTGCTTTGTCAATTGCCATTTTCAACCACCTCAAAACTAATAATATTTTTCAAACTAAAACCAATCTCCTTTCCAAATTTCTCAACAAAAGAAATAAATCCATTTTTAATAGAAGTAATCTTGCCAGTGTAAGTTAAGGTTCTTTTCCCAGCATCAACAAGCATCAAATACGTTTTATCAATTTCTAGTTCCATTTCTTTCTCCTCTTCTTCTTTCAAAAGAAGACTGAACTAGTAGAAATATTTAGAATGTTCCTGTAGGTTATCAGTTTCATTCCACTAATAATTAATAAAGGTCATTACATTATTTAAACATTGCTATACTCAGAAAAGTTGAACTTGGACACATTATTTTTAAAATCGTTAATTAGAGACGTGTTTCTGTAAAAAAGGTTATATATCTTTACCCCCTAAACAAGAAAAATTTTCAAAGGAATAAAATCACTTTCTTAATTTAAGGATAATGAGTTTGAATGAGGTTGCCCTTTTCATCCTGTTTCGCAATATGTTTTTTACTTGTCATGAGCATTGAAATACACATTTTTAAATCCTCAAGTTTTTTTGCTGTAATATCATGCTTTTTTGCTGCAATCTCACCTTGTTTCTTTATTTCTTCAATATCTTTATTTTGCTTTTTAAGTTCTTTTTCTAATTCGTGTTTCTTTTCTTCTGGTAAATATTCAAAATTATATAATTGTTTTTTAATAAGTTCTTTTATTTCATTATCGTCTATATGAGAATAAACTTTATCAAACATCTTCTCACTATGACCCATAAACTTTACTGCATTATCCTTAGACATTATTCCTTTAAGAACAAGTTGTTTTAATTCCGTGCCTCTACTATGTCTTAACAAGTAAGGGTTTATTTTTCTCCCTAATGCTTTCAAAGTTAATTTGTTAAACCATAAATTTACTGCCTTAGAAATATGTTTATTAGAATTGAGAGGGCTTGGAAAAACCCAATCAGAATTTATTTTTTGTGTTTCTTGTTGCTTCTTTAATTCTTCTAAATAATAAAGAGCTTCTTTTAGAGGTAGTTCTCTTTTCTTTTCTCTCCTCTTAGAGTTTTTCTTAGAAGAGACTTTGATATATACAAAGCCATCTCTTTTACTTAAATCAACATTAGACCATTTTAAAGACCTAACTTCTCCAGTTCTAAATGCTCCTTCATATTGAACAATAAAAAAGGTTTTCCAAAACAAAGAGGTTTCAGTTTTCATAATAGTTTCGATATCTCTTTTAGTGAGAACATCATCAGAAGTAATTGCTTTCTTTCTTTCAGCATCACAGTTATATTTTATATCTTCAAAGTCATTAAATCTTATAGACCAATCTTTATATTCCCATTTCAAGAAAGAATGGATATGTGCTTTAATCTTTTCTTTAGTGTGTTCTGCAAAATCACAAGAATTTAAGAGAGTGATAAATTTCCCTAAATCCTTTTCTTCAATTTTATCAAGAGGTTTTTCTGTTATTTCTCTAAACCTTAATACTTCTCTAACTCCTCCCTTAGCTCTTTCCTCAGAAGCATTAATTAAAATCTTGTCTTTAAAATCATTTATGATTCGTTGTTCTTCTGGAGATAACTTTTCAAATACACTTCCAGAACTAAACTCTTTTCCGAACTCTAACCATTTGCTTTTCATTATAATATATGAAAAGCAATCTTCCTTTTAAATGTTCCTAACCGACATACAAAAAGGTTAAGTTAGACCACAACCGCCATATATTTAATAAAGAAGAATCTAATTTAAAAGGTTTTTTAAAATCAGCCATGAGCAGTAATTTAAAGGGAAGGTTAAGCGAAGGAAACCGATAGGTGTCCTCGCAAGCACAGCTAGAGAAATTCCAAATTCTATTGGTGATGGGGACAACCCCAAAGTTTAGCTGTCATAATTTTATTGCGCGAAAAGAGTTTTTAATGCTTTCGGTTAAACTTTGTCTCGCTATACTCGAGATTAACAAACAATTATCAAAAAGTATTTATGTTAATTACTATAATAATAAGTGAAGCAAACCAATTTTAAAATTAACTATTAAGAAAAATTAAAACTCTTCAACAATTGAATTAGGGCAGAGATTTACTTCCCCTTTATCATCTTCAAAATAAGCAGTCATTTCAATTTGATTAGCCTTCAATACATTAGTATTTGAATATGTGCATTGATGTGTTGCAAGAGGGGTAAATTGTTCACCAAAATCTTTTGGCTCACTATAATCTGTTCCATCAGATAAAACAATCATTACTCCTGTAGAATTTTCTCCAGCTGATGTTCTACTTAAAGTTATAATATAATCATCACCATCAGCAACAACTTTTTTCACTGTGAAATCAACATCACGACATTTTTGAGCAAGTTCTATTTGACCAGCACCCCTTGTAAGAAGGTTTTTCACAACAACCCAAATAATTGCAACAGCTACAATGACAAGGAGTATAATAATTAAAGTAGTTATAACAGCAGACATACCTCTCTTTTTCATAATAGATAAGGGATAAAAGGATTTAAAAAGATTTCTACAAATGAAAAGCATTTTTAAACTTAACCATT
>CAZNBO010000034.1:0-4289 GCA_964571515.1 uncultured Candidatus Saccharibacteria bacterium | reverse complement strand
TGATTTCTTAATTAAAAATGGAAAAGTTTTTGATGGTAGCGGAGAAGCTGCTAAAAGTGTTGATATAAGAATTAAAAATGGAAAGATAGTAGAGCTTGGTGATTTAAAAGATGAAACAGCAAAAACTGAAATTAACGCAGAAGACAGATTTGTCTGTCCTGGTTTTATAGATATTGATAATGAGGCTGATCATTATCTAGATGTTTTCAGTCTACCAAGCGCAGAAAATTTAATTCGTCAAGGAGTATCAACTATTATATGTGGAAATAGCGGAGCATCATTAGCTCCATTAATTTCTGGTTCTTTAGCATCAATACGAAAATGGGCTGATCCTAATAGAGTAAATATAGATTGGAGAGAATTTAAAGATTTTTTGAATTTTTTGGATAAGAAAAGATTAGCAGTTAATTTTGCTTCTTTAATAGGATGGGGGACCTTGCGATCAGAATTTACTAAAGGAGAATTTAGAAATTTAACCAAAGAGGAATTAGAGAAATTAAAGTTAATGGTTGGTCAAGGAATAGAGCAGGGTGCTTTAGGTGTGTCTTTTGGTTTAGGGTATGCTTCAGAACAAATGGTTGGTATTAATGAGATATTAAAAATAGGGGAGGTGGTAAAAGATAAAAAGGGGTATTTATCTTTTCATCTTCGTAATCAAGCTGAAGATTTTTTAACTAGTATTCAAGAAATAATTGAAGTTGCAGAAAAAGGACAATTACCAATAGAAATATCTCATTTCTTTACTGAAGGAAAGCCTAATTTTGAAAATTTTGCAGAAGCTTTAGAAATGATAAAGAAGGTGAATAAAAAAACTGAATTAATTAATTTTGATTTATTCCCTTATAATAGTAGTGCCAAAGTACTTTATTTAATTCTTCCAGAGTGGGCAGCAGTAGGAGGCAGAGAAGTTCTTTTAAAGAATATAAATGATGAGGTTATAAGAAAAAAGATTATTCAGGATCTTAAAAGAAAGAAATATCTTTATAAAGATATTCTTATAGCTGATAGTGGTAATCGTTGGTGGTTTTCTGGCAAGACATTGGAAGAAATTGCCAAAGGTTTTAATTCAAGCTTAGAAGAGTCTTTGTTAAAAGTTATTGAGATATGCGAAGATAAAGTAGTTATTTTTACAAAAAATCTTTTAGAAAAAAATATTGAAGATGGATTAAAATCTCCATATTCTTTTGTCTCTTCTAATAGTGGGTTTAGTAATATAGAGAGTGGAAAAAGAGGAATTTGGGTTCATCCGCAAACCTTTGGAACTTTTCCTAAGTTTTTAGGATATTATGTACGAGAGAAAAAACTTTTATCTTGGGAAGAAGGAATTTATAAAATTACTGGTAAAGTAGCTAAAAAGGCTGGTATAAATGATAGGGGATTATTGAAGAAAGATTTCTGGGCTGATATTGTGATTTTCAATCCTGAAAAGATTAATGATAATTCCACATTGAAAAATCCTTTTCAATATCCTGACGGCATAGAAACAGTAATTATCAATGGAGGGTTAGCTTATCATAAAGGGATATTGACAGAAGAGAGATATGGAAAAACTATAAGAAAAATTTAAATTTATTTTATATGCAGTCTTTTGTTATAGAAGGAGGGAAAACATTAAAAGGGGAAATAGAGGTAAGGGGTTCAAAAAACGCCACTATGCCTATTTTAGCAGCAACTCTTTTAACTAAAGAACCTTCTATAATTGATAATATTCCATTGATTGAAGATGTAAAAAGATTTTTGGAAATCATTGAAAGTTTAGGGGGAAAAGTAGAATGGTTAGGGAAAAGAAAAGTGAAAATAAATCCTAAAAATCTAAATTTAAAGAAACTTGATCAATCTTTGGTAAAGAAATTAAGATCTTCTGTTCTTTTAATTCCTTCATTATTGCATCATTTTAAAAAATTTAAATTAGCCCAGCCAGGGGGTTGTTTAATAGGAGTTCGTTCTATTGAGGCTCACTTGGACGCTCTTTCACAATTAGGAGTAAAAGTAAGAAAAACTCCAACATTTTATTATTACAATGGTGCGAATATTAAAAAGAACAATGTTGTTTTAAAGGAATTTAGTGTTACTGCTACTGAAAATGTATTAATGTTAGCGTCTTTAATCCCAGGAAAAACTATATTAAAAGTTGGGGCTTTAGAACCTCATGTTGAAGACTTAGTTGTCTTTTTAAAAAAAATGGGCGCTAAGATTAAAATTGTTTCTCCGCATGTCTATGAGATAACAGGAAAAAAGAAACTTTCAGGTGCTTCGCATAAAGTTATTCCAGATCCAATTGAAGCAGGAACATTTATGATTTTAGCAGCTGCTTTGCATAGCAATATTTTAATTAAAAATGTTCGTTTAGATCATTTAGATTTAGTAATTAAAAAATTAGAAGAAATTGGTGTAAGAATAAATGTATATTCTAAGAGAAATTTATATTTTAATATATTAATGCTTCCTTCATATAATTTAAATGGTATAAAAATTCAAACACAGCCATATCCTGGTATTCCGACAGATTTACAATCTCCTTTTGGGGTTTTAGCAACTCAACTTAATGGAACAAGTATCATCTTTGATACAATGTTTGATGGCAGATTAAAATATATTGACGAGTTGATTAAAATGGGCGCAAATGCTATCATAGCAGATCCGCACAGGGCATTAATTACTGGACCAACTGCATTATATGCGCAGGATATTAATTCTTTAGATATCAGATCAGGCATCAGTTTAGTGATAGCTGCTCTTTTGGCTAAAGGCAAAACAGTAATCAGGAATGTTTATCAAATTGATAGAGGGTACGAAAAGATAGATGAAAGATTAAAAAAATTAGGAGTAGAAATAAAAAGAATAGAACAATAAATTTAATAATATGATTGTCCGTAAAATTGGTATAGATTTGGGAACAGCAAATACTTTAATATTTATTCCACAAAAAGGCATAGCAATCAATGAACCATCGGTGGTGGCTATTGCTGTTGATGATAATAAAATATTAGCCATAGGCGCAGAAGCTCGTGAAATGTTAGGAAGAACACCTGAGATTATAAAAATATACAAACCATTAAAAGATGGAGTGATTGCTGATTATCAAATAACAGCGGCAATGTTAAAATATTTTATAGATAAAGTTATAGGACCTTGGAAATTATTCAAGCCCGATCTTATAATCTCTGTTCCTGTAGGTATTACGTCTACAGAAAGAAGAGCTGTTATTGGCGCAGCTAGGCAAGCTGGCGCTAAGGAAGCCTATGTTGCAAGAGAACCCGTCTTAGCTGCTTTAGGGACAGGAGTTCCAATAAATTCAGCAGGAGGTAATATGATAGTAAATATTGGTGGAGGGACTACAGAGGTTGCAGTAATTTCTTTGGGTGGAATAGTAGCTTGGTCATCAGTAAGAGTAGCTGGAAATAAAATGGATCAATCTATTGCTGACTATATAAAAAGGAAATACAATCTAGCAATTGGAGAGAGGACAGCAGAAGGAATAAAAATTAAAATTGGATCTGCTATGTCTAAAAAGAGCAAAAACGAATTGGAGATTAGAGGATTAGATTTAACAGAAGGATTACCAAAGAATATTGTAATTAATTCAAATGAAATTGCTGAAGCAATAGAAAGTCCTTTAAAAGAAATTATTCAGGCCATAAAATCCGTTTTATCAGAAACTCCTCCAGAATTAGCTGCTGATATTATGGAAAGGGGAATGATTGTTGCTGGTGGTGGGGCATTATTAAATAATATTAATGAATTAATTACAAAGATAACAGGTGTACCAAGCTATACTGCTGATGAGCCTCTTTATTCTGTTGCTAAAGGTACTGGGGTAATTTTAGACAATCTAGATCTTTACAAAAAGAGCATAACAACCTATCGTTAAAATGTTTTTTAAGCATGATGGGGCAGCAACTTTTTTAGAAAGATTTTTTGATTCTAATGAAAGATTGATTCAGAGCCTTCTTTTTTGGGGAGAAGAATCAGTTGGAAAAATGACAACTGCGGAAGAATTTAGCAAGGCATTGCTTTGTAGCGATAGAAATGGTTGGGAAAGATGTGGAAAATGCAATAGTTGTGAGATGATTAAAAAAGGATATCATCCGGATTTGATGATTATTGAACCGGAAGAAGAAAGTGTAAAAATAGAACAAATTCGACAGGGATTAAAGTTTCTATTTTATCATCCGCAAATTTCTTCTTTGAAGATACTTATTATTGATCAGGCCGACAAGATGACAGAAGATTGTCAGAACGCACTTTTAAAAACATTAGAAGAGCCACGGGAGAATAATCTTATTATC
>CAZNBO010000033.1:0-4341 GCA_964571515.1 uncultured Candidatus Saccharibacteria bacterium | reverse complement strand
TACTACTTTCTAATGGAATTAATTCGTTAAAAGGAAAAAGCGTAGGAACTATTTTCACATCATCAGGCATTGAAAGTTGATAAGAAAATTTTACATTCTGTCCGCTTTGTTTCTGAATTTTTAATCCCCAAGACGAAAAATCAGTCCAATCAACAGCCAGTTTGTAAACCAACTTAAAAGACTTAGCCGATAATTTCACCCATGTAGCAACCACTGTTTTTCCTCCTTCTTCATAAATTTCAATACCAAGATCTTCATTTCTTATTTTTGTTTTTTCTATCAGAGATAAATCCCCGTCTTCTTTATATCCTAATCTTTTATAATACGATAAAGTATTTTCCTTCTTTTTTAAATAACAATTTTCCGCCTCCTTTATCGTTATCCCTTTAGGAAGATAAATCTTTAGATAAGTCTCTTGCAGCCTATCTGTTGAATCATAGGGAGAAATATCGATTGTTAAAGTGTTTATTATTTGACCATCAGGAATAAATTCTGTCTTTAATCTTATTTCTTTATCTCTTATATCTTCAGAAAAATTCTGATTAAAAAGATTAAAAACAACTGCTAAGTAATTATCCCGACTTTCTTCTATTCTTCCTGTCCAATTCAAGGAATCAAAAAAATATTCTAGTTTGTCGTCAATAACATAAAGTTGAATTTCCTTTTTTATAAAAGCATTGGCCAAAACACTAGGAACTTGAGAAAGAATCTCTGGAGAAGCTTTTCTTAGTTTTGTTTGTAGTGTTTCTAAAAATACTGAAAAAAGTTCTTGTTCTTTACGCATCGGAGCAGGTTTAGCTCTTTCTCGAATTTGATTTTTAAAAAAAGCATAACAATTATTATGGTCAATAATTAAGTCGTAATCATTAATTGTTATTGGACCAATAATTTCTAAGATATCACTTATCATAGGGAAATTAACAACAATTACCCCATCTATCAAAGGTTTCTTTCCAGTACTTGAATAAAAGCTTAATATCTTCTGAGCGCTTGAAGGATAATCAAAAAACCAATTACTATCATGAAAAGACCATTTATCGCTAATAGATTGCAAAGGATCGGGAGGAATAATTTTTTCTAAAAAAATATCTTCTAAAGCAAAAATATTATTTCCTGAGAATTCTATTTTCCCTTTATCAAAAGATAAAATTGCATAAGCTCCTATAAAACCGCCTGTTGATCTTGGTATTGTTGGTTCTTGGAATAAAACAAGATAATTTTTGACTTTATTGTCTCCAAAAAATAAAAGCCAATTTTGTAAATAATGCTCTTTATCTTTTATATAATCTATATTATACCTGTCCAAATAGTTTAAACTTCCATTAATATCTTTTAAAGAAGATAATGCATCTTGATTTTGCTGAAGCATTGAGCTAAGCAAAAATCCATTATTTATCTTTTTTAGACTACCATCAATTCTTTTTAAATGTTGTCTTAATTCAATCTCGTGTCCAATTATGGGTAAAAAAGAAATATTTTCTTTAAAACTTGTTTCCTGATTGATTAAATCAACAGCTTCTTCAAGATTACCCTCTTTTAAAGAGTTAACAATTTCTTTACTAATCCTTTTAAATTGAACTATTTCTTGACCAACAAAAAAAATTAAACCTATAAGTAATAAGCTTAATATAAGGATAAATAGAACTTTTCTATTTTTTATCATCATTTCTGTTTCCTTATCTTACTATAAATCCTTGAATTAATCAAAAAAAGGTGTATAATAACCCTCGATTGAACTGGGTAGTTACTCTGCTGTTTGCTTGCAAAAAGCAGAGAGGAAAGTCCGAACATCACCAATCTTGCCTAAAAACAAGGCTGGTAAAAGGTAATAGCTAACAGCTATCGTTTCAGTTTTTCACCCCTTAGTGGCAACACTAAGAATGGCTTACAACTGAAATAGAGGTGCGAACAGAGACGTTCCAAATTGAAAAGTTTGGAACACCCTAGTTATTTTTTTGATTAGGGTGAGTCCTGAAAGTAATTTTGGGAATGAAACGGCTAAATCCTTACTGGATGCAAAGCTCGTGTTCTGGCGTTTGCCAGAAAGTGGCTGCTTGACCTTGAAAGTAATTTCAAGGCTAGATAAATGACTACCGTCCTGTTTAACAGGATACAGAATTCGGCTTATAGGTTCAGTCAATAGATAAAAATCGTCTCTTTAAACGGGACGATTTTTTTATAAACTTAGTGTACTTTGATTTCGCTTATTCAGAGCTTGATTAACTAAATAATCAGCTTTTTTATTTTCCTGCCTTGGAATATGTTTAAATATTATATTAGGAAAATTGAATTTCAGATTCCATATTTCCATAAAAAGTAATTGAAGTTCTTTTTCTAAAACCTTATATTTTCCATTCACTTGATTAACTATTAACAAAGAATCGGTATTAATAACTACCTCTGTATTTTTAAGTTTTGTTTTTCCTAATAAGCGCTTAACTTTCTTTAAAGCAAAAATAACTGCTTTGTATTCGGCAATATTATTAGTAGTTTCACCTATATATTCAGCGTACTCTTTGTCACCCACAACAACTCCAATTGCTGCTGGCCCAGGATTATTTCTTGCTCCACCATCAGTATAAACTTCCAATTTATTTATTTTTTTATTATCTTTTTTTTCTTTCATAAACATTAAGTTATTTTTCCCATGGGAAAAGATCTCCCGATTCAATAGCAAAACCTGCTGCACATTTATGCCCTCCACCACCATATTTTTCTGCTATCTTTGAAACATCGATTTCCCCATTAGAACGCAAAGATGCTCTTTTCTTATTTCCTGCTTTAAACCATATTACTGCTATAGGTGGTAATTTTTTTATTAAAGCATCCCCTATCTCAGAAATCAAAATTGAAGAATTAACAGCTAAAGTTTTTATCTTGCCTATTTTAACACTCGTAGCCGTCTTTATAATATCTTTAATCGCATTGTCTTGATATTCAACAATTTTCTTTCCTTCTAAAATAGACTTCTTCCTTTTATTCACATCTTCAATATCTTTTACTAATTCATCCCATTTTTCAAAATCAAAATCTGGCAAATTTATAGACGCTACTATTTCACGACTAAATGGTTTTTTAAATTTCCATAAATCTATATCTTCAATATAAAGTGATAATTTCGGGATTCTCTTTTCTGGAAAAAAATATTTCCAAGTTAAAACTGCTGCTGCATGCTTCATATTAAGTCTCATAATAAATGAACCTGGACAGACTAAATCTAAATTCTTTTGAGCGCTTAGGTGATGATCTATAATAACAATTTCACAATCATTTTTTTTTAAATTCTCTAAAACCTCTCTATTTGGGCATACGTCTAAAAAATAGATTTTTTTACCTTTTATTTTGTAATCAAAAGGAGACTGATAATTTAATGGAATATATTCAGCTTTGTTTTTGAATTTTTTCCAAGCCGTCCAAGCAGAAGCAAACCCGTCAGGACAATTTTTATGATAAAAAACAATAATATCCAACATTTTTTTTATTAATTATTTAAAGCTATTAACCCTGGCAAAGACTCGCCAGCAAGATATTTAAGTGTTGCTCCACCACCTGTCGATAAAAACACAGAACCTGAAGCTTGAAATTCTGGATCAAAAGACCTAAAAGACGTAACTGTTTCTCCCCCACCAATTATTGAAAAAGCTAATTTATTTTGAATAATTGCATTAGTAATTTTATTAGTTCCATCAGAAAATCCTTCTTGCTCAAATTTTCCCATAGGACCATTAAAAAATACTATTTTTGCTTTGGAAATAATCTTAGAAAAAGTCTCACATGTTGTTGGCCCAATGTCAAAGATTTTATCATCTTTAGCTATGTTTTTTAATTCTTTCACCTCAATTTGGTTGTCTTTATTTAAAACTTTAAAATCAGTAGGAAAAACTAATTCTGCTTTTCCTACACTCATTTTTTCTGCCTCAACAAAAGCGTCTTTATCATAAAGCGACTCACCAATAGAAAAACCATTTGCTTTTAAAATCGTATTAGCCATCAATCCACCCAACAAAATATAATCAGCTTTATCTTTAAATTTTTCTATAACTGATATTTTATCTTTTATTTTAGCCCCACCTAAAACTACAACTAAAGGATGTTGTAATCTTTGAACAATTTTATCCAAATTAGTTAATTCTTCTTCAAGCAAAATCCCGCTATAAGAAGGTAAAAACTCTGTTATGGCACATAAAGAAGCTGTTTCACGATGGCAAACTGAAAAAGCTTCATTAATAAAACAATCAGCAATTTCTGATAATTCTTTAGCAAAATTCTTATCATTTTCTTTTTCTCCTTTATAAAAACGAATATTTTCTAAAAGAATTATTGAACCATTCGGCAACTTTT
>CAZNBO010000032.1:0-4383 GCA_964571515.1 uncultured Candidatus Saccharibacteria bacterium | reverse complement strand
GAACAAAATCATTGAATTACCGCCTATGAGAGCGCGAGACAGAAGAATTATCCATTTAGAAATTGCTCTAAGAAGTGATGTATTTACAGAAAGTGTTGGAGAAGGAAAAGATAGGCATATTATAATAAAGCCTCAAGAGAAATAACTTTTTTACGTTTAATTTTAATTAGCGCCATACCAATATCCTTGTGTAATTTGGCCATCGTTGCCTGGATATGACCCCCATCCCTCTGCCCCTTGTAAAGCTACATGGAGATGGTCTACTTCATCTAATACATTTAATCCGGCGTCATTTAATATGTTTATTAAATCATTATAGTTACCAGAGGTTATGTCTATATCAACGCAAGTACCATCAAGGTGACAGCTATCAGGATGATCACTTCTGTTTATACTCGTGCTATTGCAGCCAGGATCAATACAGGCATCAGTCACTACCCATGGTGGTTCTTCATCTTTTAATGTAAGCAAAATATCAGCTAATGTTTCATCTAAATAAGCCTCTGTTGAGCCTAGCGTATTAATAGCTACTGGAACTCCCATGTCTATTATATTAACCAAATTTTCTGATACGTTATAATTAGGTGCCTCAGAACTAGGTAAATTCGGGGTATTTTCTAGAGTAGTTATTTGGTTAGACGAGGTACTCTCAAGCGAGGTTTTTAAAATATTAGGATTGATTGTATGGAGAATAATATAAAAGGCGAATAATAAAACAAGTCCTATAATGGCGTTCATGATTCTTTCCTGGGCGTCTTTTTGTTGAGCAGTATTACCGCCAGAAGTGAGATATTGAAAACCAGCATAAACAATCATAACAAAAGCTAAAACTCCGGCTAGGCGAAAAGCCCACCAGATTAAGAAATTTATTAAATCAGTTGGAACCATAGTATTTTTATTAAAATTCAGTAACTTCACCAGGTTTGACAAGTCCAGGTATACCTATTTCCCATTGATAAGATTCAAAAATTGGATATTGAATCGTTTGTATATTAACAGGAGCTGGTGGCTCTGGTAATGTTTGTAAAAACGCTTCTAGAATTTCATTTAAAATTATTGGGCACATAGAAGTAATAAATGCAGCAAGCGGTCCGCCAACTGTTGTTCCCCATATCATCGTATTTGCAGCTATGTCTGACAGTGATTTACAAATATGTTCAATATCTACATGTTTAAGTAATAAATCTAAAACCCAGCTTTTAATAAGACCTGTTACATTCATATTTCCATTTACGGCATCTACAAGAAACGATTTTAAATAATCTGGGATTATTCCATCCTGCCCTATTATATTTATAAGTTTGTCTTTGACAAATCCTACAATATCTGCATTTCCGTTTATAGCGTTTATGATGTATTGCTTTAAATCTTCTGGAATCTTTTCGTCATTTTGTAGTATGTTTATAAGTTTGTCTTTAATAATTTGTGGAATATTTTCATCGTTTTGCACTATATTTACGAAAAGTGTTTTTGAATCTTCCGGAATTTGTTCATTATTTTCTACAATATCTATGAGTAAATTTTTAATATTTTCTGGTGTATCGTCAAAATTTTGTATTGAATTTATAAGATATTGCTTTAGGGCTTCAGGAATCTCTTCATCATTCAATATTATATTTATAAGTTCTTGTTGGGTCTTTTCAGCCATATTTGTACCATCGTATAGATCTGATACTGTACTAAAAAAATTAGCTGGATTTACTAATTCTTCTTCATCAGGAGTTGGTATGACTATGTTAATATCAGATGATTCAGGTTCGCATTTCCCAAAACATTGTGCACACCAATAAGGTCCATCGGAGTCAATAATACAGTCCCCAGTAGAATTACAGGAATGACAATTATCAGTTTCTTCACCATTTTTATCTAAACATGCTTCAACTTGCATAGGTGCAGAAAACAAATTCCACAATCCTAGATTTAATACAAAAATAATTAATAGAATTATACTGACTTTTTTGAATATATATTTTTTAAACATGTTATTTATTATTTAAAAATTATGAGATTTCTTTTGGCGGTGTTGCAGATGTAGGTTTAGCTACAGCCGTAAATTTAGCTGCTGTTTTTATCGCTTTTTTAATAGGAGCTGGTGATTTTTGAAATATATAAACAAGTATAACAGTTAAAGTGGCAATGGGCAAAATACTGGCAATTGGTATAAGATCTAATGCTTGACCAATAAAAATCCATGTACCCCTTATTCCGCTGAGAAGCGTAATAATAAAAACAAAAACGACTAAAGGCAAGACGATAATCCAAACAAAGAGATTGATTCCAGGGATAAACCCTAAAAAGATTTCGATAACATCTTTTATAATAGATGTGATAAGCAAGAATAAAAATATTGTCATACTCATTTTGTTTTCCATAAGAGAATATTTATCCTTTTTTAAATTCTTCTTTAGCTTTCTTAATATCTATAAGTTGAGCTGGGTTTGAGGTAATAATTTGATCCTCAGCATAAGAAGCGATTATTTGAATAGCGGCATGCTTATCCTCTGCAAAAAATAGTCCTGTTCCAACAGAAGATTGCAAAAGAATAGTTTTTTCTTGTTCTGTAAGATTTAAAGCCTTTCCTATGACATCAATGTTGGCGGGTGATTGTCTTAATAATAAAGCCAGAGCGGAATTAGTAATTAATGGTTTCCCATATGGCGATTTTAAAGCATCTTCTATATCCTGCGTAATAAATGTTACTCCCATATAATACTTTCGTGCTCTTTTTACTAAGCCAAAGAGGAAAGCCGCACTTTCTTCATGGCTCAATAACCACCACCCCTCATCAATTATTACAATTCTTTTTCTCAGATTCTTTTTTACCATTGTCCAGATATAGTTCAATACTACATACATGGCAATAGGCCTAAGCTCTTCTTCCAACTCTCTTACGCCAAAGATAACTAAACGATTATTAATATTAATGTTTGATGGTTGATTAAGGAAGCCAGCGTAACTTCCTTTAGTGAATTTATAGAGTTTTGCTGCTAAATCTTCTCCGCCCTCCGTGTTTTTCAGAACATTTTCCAGGTCTTCCATTAACGGCAGGTTCTTCTTTCCACCTATATTTTCAGGGAAGATATCCCGACTTGCATAAGTTTGAACAATAGCTCTGTCTAGCATCAGCTCTTCTTGAGGAGTGAGGCCTTTTAGCATTAATTTTATTAGTCCAATAAGATTTAAAATATGATTGCGGAAAACTTCTTCACCGGTTTCGTCTTCTTTTACTACAGGAAGTTCAAATGGATTAATGTTATCGTCCGAAGCAACAGATATTTTAAAATAGCTTCCCCCAATTGAATCAGCTAGATATTCATATTCATTTTCCGGATCAATGATTAATACATTGGTTCCTAATAACAACGAACGAAGAATTTCCAATTTTACAGCATAGCTTTTTCCTGCGCCAGTTTGAGCAAAAACTACCATATTGGCATTTGGCAGAGTGAAACGATCAAAGATAACTAAACTATTATTATGTAAGTTAACGCCATAAAGTATTCCTTTACTATCTGAGAGATCCAGGGAAGAAAATGGGAAAAGCGTTGAAGCTGGCTGCGAGTTTAAAGGAGTTGTTAGTAATAATCTATCCATTCCTAATGGTAAAGAAGATTCCATTCCCTCAAATTCTCTGAAAATTGTAGGTTTTGCGTAAATTAATTGTTGTTCTAATATATTTTTAATTTTACTTTCAATCTTTATAAGTTCATCTTTGTTATCAGCAAAAAAAGTTATATAAACGCCAACTTCAAAAAGTCTTTCACTGCCTTGTTGGACTGTATCTCTTAGTTTTTCGACATTATTAAGGGCAGCTTCCAGTAAAGGGTTACGAACTAATCCTCTATCTGTCTCAATACTTAATTGGGCTTGAATTTCTGCAGATTTCTTTCTTAAATTTCTCAAAACCTTATTAATATTAAGTGGATGGAAAAAGATTGAAATATTAAAAGATTCATCTAAGTTAATGACAGAGGAGAACCAGTTAGAAGCTAAATAATTTGGATAAGTTAGAATAAAAAGGGTTGAACAATATTTATTGCCTAATTTGAGAAAATTTGTATTAATTTCCAGTCCTGCAGGAGCAATTAAGTCTTGAAGAGTTGAAACAGCCTGAGACTGAGCTAGCTCCTGTGGATTTTTAGATTTTCTTTTAAATAAATTTGGAAAACGCATATTTTATTTATTAAATTCCTCTGGAATATTTATAGACTCTCTTTCAAAAGCCTCTGGGTTATATGAATTGAAAAATAGTTCAATCAATTCTTTGGTAGTTAATGGTTTAGTTTGTAACCCCATTCTTGTCAAATTAGTGATGATATTATTTTGTCTGATTATTAATTGTTGATAATGCTGATTAAAGCTTTCATCAGAAAGAGGAATTGT
>CAZNBO010000031.1:0-4510 GCA_964571515.1 uncultured Candidatus Saccharibacteria bacterium | reverse complement strand
ACTAAACCTATAACTTTTTTTGCTCCTAATTTTTTTAATACACGAGCTGCCTCTTGCATTGTTGCTCCTGAAGTGTAAACATCGTCAATTAAAATTATCCACTTATTTTTAATCAGATTAGAACTAGAAATTTGAAAAATGTTTTTAGAGTTTTTCTTTCTATCAGAAAGATTATTGATTTTTGCTTGAGGGGGATTATTCTTAATTCTAAAAAGAATTCCAGAATTATAATTTAAAGAAAAATGACTAGAAATAGATTTTGCTAGTAGTTCTGATTGATTAAATCCTCTATGATTTCTTTTCTTTTTATGGAGAGGAACCGCAATTACTATAATCTTTTTTTTATTAATTTTAGAAAAAAGATTTGTTTTTTCTAAAAACTTTATCATTAAATTGGATAAAGGTTTTTGTAGAGAAATAACGGATTGATATTTAAAAAAATGAATTGTTTTTTTAAGAACTGGATTTTGATAAAACGAAACAATGCCTAGGGCAGTTAGGCTAGTCTCACATGAACAATAAGGTTTTAAAAAATTTCTTAATCTTTTTTCACAGACAGGGCAAATAAAGGAAGAGTTAATTGGAATACTTGCTTGGCATTTTCTGCAAAGGGGATAAGAAAAATGGATTTCTCTTTTACAATGAAGGCATTGCCAAGGAAAGAAAATATCTAAAAATAGTTTTAAAAAACGGCGGGGCATAAATATATTAGGTTTGTATTTGGCAAAACGAATACTATATTATATAATATAGTTATAATATTGTATATAATTATTTAGTAAATTTATGATTTTTAATTTATTTAAACAAAATATTTTTTTGGGAATAGACATTGGAACCACTTCAATCAAATTGGTTGAATTATGTAAAACTAAGAATAAAATAGAATTGACTAATTATGGGATTTTGGAAAAGTATGGACACTTGGAAAGAATTAACGATGCTATTCAAACAAACAGTTTTAAATTATTAGAAGAGAGTACTGCTTTATTACTAAAACAGTTAGTTGAGAAATCAAAAATGGATAATCAGAAAGCTTATATGGCTTTGCCTAGTTTTTCTGGCTTTGTTTCTGTCATGGAGCTTCCGGAAATGCCAGATAAAGAACTTTCTAAAGCAGTGCATTTTCAAGCAGGGCAATATATTCCAATGTCTTTGAAGGAAACAACCTTAGATTGGCAAATCATTGAAAGAATACAAGGTAAAGTTATTATTCTTTTAATGGCTGTACCAACTGATATTATCAAAAGATATGTTCATAGCGCTGAATTAGCTAAAATTAATTTAAAAGGATTAGAATTAGAAACTGTAGCCATAGCTCGTTTATTAGGTAAAAAAGAAAAAGGCACAATAGCTTTGGTTGATATTGGGGGGAGAAGTACATCAATTAATATAATGGATAAAGGTACTTTAAGAACAAGCCATAATGTGAGTACTGCTGGTGGAGATTTTACTCAAGTTATAAGTAGTGGTTTAGGAATTAATCCTTTAAGAGCAGAAGAACTAAAGAGAGTGCATGGATTGAATATACAAGCACGAGGGGAAGTTAGTATTATAAATCTTTTAATGCCATTATTAGATGTTATTAAAAAGGAAACAGAAAAAGCTATTAATAATTATTTCTTAAAGACTAAGCGAAAAGTGGAAAAGGTAATTTTGACAGGAGGAGGATCTAATCTTCAAGGCTTGGAAGACTATTATTCTAAAAAATTAGCCACGCAAGTGATTAAAGGAGATCCTTTTTCTTTAGGATTGATTTCTTATAATCCAAATCTTGCTCCTGTAATGAAAGACATTGGCCCAAGCTTAACTAGCGCTTGCGCTGTAGTATTTAAAGAGAGATAAATTTCTTGCTTGATTTTTTAAAAAGAGGTAAAATATATAAAAGAAGTATTAATTAATAAAAAATGCAGAATATTGACTTAGGGTCATTAAAATCAAAAAAGCTTCCTCCTACTTGGCCAAAAGGACTTTTGACGTTTGTTTTGGTAATTTTTCTTTTTGCAGTAGCCACTTATTTTGGGCTAGATTATTGGAATAAAACCAAAGAAGCAGAATTAGTTGTTTTAGAAGAAGAGTTTCAGAATTTAAGATCTGATTTTCCTTTACAAAAAGAACAAGAAGCTATTCTTTTTGAGAAAAAATTAAACAGTTTAAGCAAATTATTAACCGATCATACATATTTTTCTCAAGTGCTTACAGTTTTAGAAGAATTAACCCATCCTCAGATTTATTATACTAATCTGGATTTTTCAACAAGCGACAATAAGTTTACTCTAGAAGGTATGGCTAAAAACCAAATGGTGTTTAGTGAAGCAGTAAGTGGGTTAGTAAATAATTCAGATAAAATCAAAGCAGTGGTAGTAAAAGAAATGAAAGTTGTCAAAGGCGAAAATGTTTCTTTCTCTTTGTATGTTTTTATTCAACCAAGTTTATTAAAATATCAATAAAATGACAGAGACTACAAAACAAAATCTTTCAATTTTATTAATTACTTTATTATTAGTAGGAACTATATTTTTATTTGCTCGTTTTATTAAACCTTCTTTTGATAATACAAAAGAATTGATGTTGGAAATAAAGAAAACAGAAGAGAGCATACAACTTTTACAAGAATACAAAGCTAAGTCAGAATCTTTGATTCAAAGTTATTTGAATTTAGGAGATCAAGTAGAAAGCATCAATTTAGCTTTACCTGATAATCCGCAAACAGCTCAGGTATTAGCTACTCTGGATATGATTTCTAAAAATACCGGTATTTCTTTAAATAATTTAAGTTTCCGTGAATTTACTAAAAATGATCAAAACTATTTAGAAATTAAAACAAGATTTTCTGCAACTTATGATAATGCTAAAAAATGGATTGAAGAAATTGAAAAAGAATTGCGTGTGATTGATCTTACAAAATCTAATATAAAATCAAATACTTCCTCTAAAGGTAAAGTATCAAATATTTTAGAATATAACGTCACATTATTAACATATTTTTTATCTTATGGCGATAGAAATTAAAAAACAAAAAAAGAACAATATTTTTCTATATTTAGTGATAATTTTACTTTTAATTATAATTGGTTGGGTTGGATGGAGCTTTTTTAAGCCAAGTGACATTTTTTCAAAACCAGATATAGAAGATTTGCTCCCTACTTCATCACAAGAGTTAATTGAGGCTAAGTTGGATATTGGAATAGTTTCTAATCATCCTGTTTTTCAAACTTTAAACCCGCATATTGCTTGGCCATTAGATGTTCCTGACTTAGGCCGGATAAATCCTTTTAAGTCTTTCTAAAATTGGCGTATCGATTTTAAAATTCCAAAATTATTGATTTATGATTCAAGAAGAACTTTTTCTTTCTGCTCTTATTCAAAAAGGACTGATTAAACAAACAGATGCCTATGCGCTTTTGCAGGAAGCAAAAAATTTGGAAAAAAGGGTTGAAGATGTAATCTATCAGAAAAATTTAATTGATGAGAAAAAACTCTCGCAAATCAAAAGCGAGCTTTTTAAATTACCAATAAAAATATTTTCTAAAACTGAAATTGTTCCCCAAAATATTCTAAATTTAATTCCTGAAGATACTGCCAGGCATTATGGGTTTATTGCCTTTAACAAAGAAGGCAATGTTCTAAATGTTGGAATGGTTTATCCTGACGATACAAAAGCGCAAGAGGCTGTAAAATTTATAACAAAGCGTTTAAATTTGAAGTTAAAAGTTTCAATTATTATTCCTTCTAATTTTAGAAATATTTTAAAGCAATACCAAACATTTACTGTGGAATTTAATAAACTTTTGCAGGAATTTCAAAAAAAATTTAGTAGTGTAAAAAAGAAGAAATCTCCTTTTAAATTAGTTGATCTAGAGTCTACTGCTGGATCTGTGGCCGAAGAAGCGCCAATTATTAAGCTTTTTGCTTCAATATTAAAATATGCTGTTCGTGCACGAGCTTCTGATATTCATATTGAGCCTGAGCGTAATAAATTAAGAGTTCGTTTTCGTGTTGATGGGAATCTTTCCAGTTCATTAAGTTTACCTTCATCAATTCATCAAGCTATTATCACTCGTGTGAAAATAATGACTAATTTGAAAATTGATGAAACACGTTTACCACAAGACGGACGTTTCTTTACTATTATAGATGATAAGGAAATAGATTTTAGGGTGTCTACTTTTCCTACAGCTTTAGGAGAAAAAATAGCTATTAGAATTTTAGATCAAACCTCTGGATTAAAAAGTATCCATGAATTGGGATTAGAAGGAAAAAATTTAGAGACGCTCCAGAATGAAATTACCAAACCTTATGGAATGATTTTGATTACAGGACCTACGGGCTCGGGGAAAACGACTACTTTATACGCAATTATGCAAATATTAAATCAAGATGAAGTAAACATCGTTAGCCTAGAAGATCCTGTTGAATATACGATGGAAGGAATTAATCAATCTCAGGTTCTTCCTGAAATTGGATATACTTTTGCACGTGGATTACGTCATATAGTTAGACAAGACCC
>CAZNBO010000030.1:0-4737 GCA_964571515.1 uncultured Candidatus Saccharibacteria bacterium | reverse complement strand
GGATGGCTTAATTCTCCCTCTCATAAAGAAAATCTTTTAAATAGAAATTATAAAGACATAGGAATCGCCGTTCTTTCTGGAGATTTTAATAATGAAGGAATTAATAGAATATTAGTAGTTCAAATGTTTGGATCTAAAGCCAAGCTATTAATTCCTGTGGCTATGGCCCAAGCTCCTATTATAGAAGAGCCTGTTGCTCAAGAAGAATCGGTTGTATTAGAAAATGTTCTAAATAATGAAGAAATTTTATCTAAAACAACAAAAACAACAGAAGACATAGAAACAATAGAAACAATAGAAACAACAGAAACGACGATTCAGACAGTTGTTGGGGTTGCAGGAGAACAGACACAAAACATAATTAATCAACAAGTTCTCGCACAGAAAAGTATATTAGCTCAAATTAATGGTAATACAAGAAATCAGGTAGGGATGGTAAATAAAATAATTGCTGGATTTATAATACTTTTAGGGACTCTAGCCATTGCTGGGATTATTTTACAACAACGAACAGTTGCTTTTGGTTATTCTGAACTCGTTTTAAGAAGTGCAATAATTATTGTTTTGGGAATATCATTTGCTGCCTTTCATTTAGAGAGTTTGGTAGGGCACTTAATGATTGTATAATTATCAAGTGATATAAATTATTTATCAATGTTAAAAGATATAAAACTTTTTTTTCAATTATTTTTTATAATTTTTATAATTTCTTTCCTTATTTTTAATGGGGCTGCTTCTTTTGATTTAGTAGGTTATAAAACTAATAAATTAACAGAAGGTATAAAAGAAGAATTAATTCGCACTCCTTCTTTTGTAGCGGACTTTTCTTCTGATTCGGAAATATTATCTCCTATATCAAATATAATATCCGGAGGATTAATACCTCCAATAATTAATTTACCGCCAATTCCTATTGAAGCAGAAAATTCTAGTATTTTAGAAATGCCACAATTTGGTATCAAGGCTCCAATTCTACAAGTAGAAACTACAGATTCAAAGATAATTTACGAAAAGTTGAAACAAGGAGTTGTATTATATCCGACTTCTGATATTCCTGGTAATGGATATTCTATTATTATAGGACATAGCTCTCAATATCCTTGGTCCCCAGGCAAATACAAGTCAGTATTTTCTTTATTAAATCAGTTAGAACAAGGCGATAAAATTTATGTATTTTGGAATCAAAAGCCTTTAGTTTTTGAAGTAAGGGATAAAAAGATATTTTTACCTTGGCCTAAGGGCACAGAAAGTACTGAAACTATTTTTCCACCAAGTGATGAAATAACTTTAATTTTGCAAAGTTGTTGGCCTGTGGGCATTGCTTCTAAAAGAGTGGCAGTAGAAACTGTGCTTGTAAGATAATTTTCTTTTTGCTATACTGAAAAAACTTTGGCGCTATCGTCTAGCTTGGTTAGGACGTGGGGCCTTCAATCCCAAAACATGGGTTCAAATCCCATTAGCGCCACAAAGTAAAAATTTGTATTCTTAGCATTCATGATTGTTTTAGGCATCGAAACTTCTTGTGATGAAACGGCTGTTGGTATTTTAGAAATAAAAAAAACCAAAGCCGGTTTTTTTATTTATCCGTTTTCTAATACAATAGCTAGCCAAATTAAAATACATAGAAAATATGGTGGAGTAGTGCCAATGCTAGCGAGTAGAGAACATACAAAAAATATTCCGGCAGTAACTAAAAAAGCATTAAAACAAGCTTTTGGTTCAGATGTTCCAAAAATAGATCTTATAGCTGTTACAAAAGGTCCAGGGTTAATTTTATCTCTTTTGATTGGGGTCAATTTTGCTAAAACATTAGCTTGGAAGTGGAATAAGCCCATTATTGGGGTCAATCATTTGGAGGGACATTTATTTAGTTTTTTACCGTCTTTTGTACAAGACAAAAAAAATATTTTTTCTAACTTAGAATCTAAAAAAATTTTTCCGTCAATTTGTTTGTTAGCTTCTGGAGGGAATACACAATTAATTTATGTAAAAGGAATAGGAGAATATAAGATTATAGGAGAAACTCGCGATGATGCGTCTGGGGAGTGTTTTGATAAAGGAGCAAGAATTCTAGGTCTTGATTATCCAGGTGGGCCTGCAATTGCCGATGAAGCAGCAAAATACAAATTAAGTAATACACAGTGCAAAATACAGCTTCCAAGACCTATGATTAATTCTAAAAATTATGACTTTTCTTTTTCTGGACTGAAAACGGCTTTACTTTATTCAGTTCAGAATTTTGAATCAAAAAAACTAAAAAAATATCGCCCAGAGATTGCTTATGAGTTTCAGGAAGCTATTACTGATGTCTTGATTGAAAAAACAATGAAAGCTGCTAAAGAATTTAAAACGAAATCTATTATTTTAGCTGGTGGTGTTTCTGCTAATAAACGGCTGAAGGAGAAGTTCCAAGGGCGATTATTAAATGAAAAATTGAAGATTAAATTGTTTTTTCCAGAATTGGAATATGCAACTGATAATGCTATAATGATAGCGCTTGCAGGATTTTTTCAATATATTAAGTCAGGTAAAAAATCTTTTAATTGGGAAAAGATTAAAGCAGACGCAAATTTAAGATTGTAATAAATAGAACATAAATAGTGGATAAAGTTTACGCATCACAAAAGATTGAACAGAAAATCTACCGACTTTGGAAGAAGTCGGGTTATTTTAATCCTGATAAGCTACCGAATAAAAAAGGCAAACCATTTTGTATCATAATGCCTCCTCCTAATGCAAATGATCCGTTACATATTGGTCATGGAGTTTTTGTCACTTTGCAAGATGTAATGATTCGTTACCAAAGGATGAAAGGAAGAAAAACTTTATGGTTGCCAGGGACAGATCATGCTGGTTTTGAAACGCAAGTTGTTTTTGAAAGAAAATTAAAAAAAGAAGGAAAATCTGGTTTAGATATGTCGCGCGATGAGTTTTATAAAGCAGTTTGGGATTATACACAAAAAAATAGAAAGATTGTTAAACATCAATTAGAACAATTAGGCGCTTCATGTGACTGGTCTCGTGAGAAATTTACTCTTGATAAAAATATTCAGAAAATTGTTTATCAAACGCTCGAGAGATTATGGAAAGATGGATTGCTTTATCGTGGGAAAAGAATAGTTAATTATTGCCCTAAACATAGGACTGCTTTTTCTGATTTGGAAATTAAGTATAAAGAGGAAAAAGGAAAATTGTATTTTGTACAGTACAAAACCAGAAATAATAAATCAATAACTGTTGCCACTACAAGACCAGAAACTATTCCAGGTGATACCGCTATTGCTGTTAATCCAAAAGACAAAAGATATAAAGCATTAGTTGGAGAAATTGTTATTGAGCCGATTACTAAAAGAGAGATCCCTATCATTATTGATGATGCAGTTGATATTGATTTTGGCACAGGGGCATTAAAAATTACACCGGCTCATGATTCTTTGGATTTTGAAGTAGGGCAAAGGCATAATTTAGAGACAAGAGAAACATTAGGTTTCGATGGCTATTTTAATAAATTAGCTGGTCCTTTAGCAGGTTTAAATATTACAGAAGCAAGAAAAAAATCAATTGATATTTTAAGAGAAAATGGGGCTTTAATTAAAGAAGAAGATTATGTTCATGAAGTTGGCCATTGTTATAAATGTGAGACGATTATAGAGCCGATGTTAATGGATCAATGGTTTGTGTCTGTAACAAAGCCATTGCCTAATACAAAAAAATCTTTACGTGATTTAGCTGTTGATGCAGTAAAGAATAAAAAAATAAAAATCATTCCTAAATATTTTGAAAAAGTTTTCTTTCATTGGATGAAAAATATTAAAGATTGGAATATCTCAAGACAAATCCGCTGGGGTATTCCTATTCCTGCTTATTATTGTAATGATTGTGGCAAATCCTTTATTAAAATAAAAGGGAAAGTATCAACTTGTATTTATTGTAAAAGTAAAAATATTAAGAGTGATCCTGATGTATTAGATACTTGGTTTTCTTCAGGCCAATGGCCATTTGCTGCACTTTTGACTACTAAAAATAAAAAAGATTTTGAAACATTTTATCCAACCGATGTAATGGAAACTGGTTGGGATATTCTGTTTTTTTGGGTCGCTAGGATGATAATGCTTGGTATATATTGTACAGGGAAGATTCCTTTTAAGACCGTATATCTACATGGATTAGTCAGAGACAAAGATCGTCAAAAAATGTCCAAATCCAAAGGTAATGTAATTGATCCCTTGGCAGTTGCTGAGGTTTATGGAACAGACGCTGTTAGAATGGCTTTAATTATTGGCAATACTGCTGGTAGCGATATTGTTATTTCTGAAGAAAAAATAAGAGGATATCGTAATTTTGCCAATAAAATTTGGAACGCTTCCCGCTTTGTGCTAATGAATTTAGAAGATTTTGATGGTAAAAAACCTCTTTTAACTCCAGAAGATAAAAAGTTTTTAAAAGACTTAGGGAATATAAAGAAAAAGGTAACACTTCATTTAGATAATTTTCAGTTTTCTTTGGCAGGTGAATTAATTTATCATTATTTCTGGCATACTTTTGCTGATAAAGTTATTGAAAAGATAAAGGATAGAATAAGAGATGATAAAAACAAAAAACAAGCGCAGTACGTCCTTTATAAAATTCTTATTGATTGCTTACAAATGCTTAATCCGTTTATGCCATTTGTGACAGAGGAAATATGGCAAAAAATCCCTCGTTATGACAACAAAAGAGCAAAGTTATTAATAATAG
>CAZNBO010000029.1:0-4741 GCA_964571515.1 uncultured Candidatus Saccharibacteria bacterium | reverse complement strand
AATCTAAAGATTTACCTGATGAAGTTTATGAAGAATTGGTAAAAATTATTAGAGGCTTTAAAGAAGGTAAATTAGATCCAATGAAAACAGGGAAACCAAGGGATTTAGTGATTTTAAACATAAAATTAAGATGTCCTGAATGTTATTCAAAGGATGTTGAATGGTTCCTTGATAAAAATAGCAATGAAGTTGATTTTCATTGCCTTAAATGCAGAGAAAGCTTTTGGATGACTTACAAAGAATACAAAGCAGCAATTAAGAAAAATCCTGACAAAATAATCTGATTTTATTTCTCCAAAACTTTAATAAAATAGGTTTCCTTAAATTATAAATGGTATTAATTGTAAAAAATAATATAAGAAAAGTTGTGAAAGAGCTTGATAAAGAAAATGCTGTGTCTAGTGTTGCTGAAGAAGTTGGACTTGAACTTGAAAGAAAAGTTGAAGATATTTTAGAAAAAGCCATTAATAGGGCTAAAGCAAATGGTAGAAGAACTATTCAGGCTCGGGATTTGTGATTTTTTATTTGAACCTTGTTAAGTCCTCTAAAAAAATCTTTGATTTTTCAAAGGAATTATGATAACCAAACTCAAGGATGGAAAAAAATAGGCACGATAAATTAATAAACAATTAATCATTTACCTGTTTAAGAGGTATGAAATGAAATTAACTATTTTAGGTTCAGGAACATTTATTCCAGAATTAGAAAGAAGTTGCTCTAGTTATCTTATTCAAACAGGAAAAGAAAAAATAATAATTGATTTTGGAAGGGGAGCTATAAGGAATTTATTGAGATTAAAAATAAATCTTTATGAAATTGGTAACATATTCATCTCTCATATGCACACTGATCATTCTACTGAACTTGCTTCTTTTATTCAACTCATAATAGATTCTCCGAAAAGGAATAAGAAGTTGAGGGATAATTACATTATTTATGGACCTATAGGAATTAAGAAAGATATCAAAAATATGTTAAAAACTTTTCATATTGATAAACACAAAAATTTAAAGAGGATACAGGTTAAGGAATTATCATTAAATAAAATTATTAAGATAGATAAATTAATTATCAAAGGAATTGAAGTTGAACATAGCGAACAAACTCGATGTTTCTCTTATAGACTAAAAATTAATAATAAAACAATCTGTTATTCTGGAGATTCCACTTATTGTGATGGATTAAAGAAAGCTTGTAAAGATGTAGATATTGCAATCATTGAAGCGACAGGTCCTCCAGAATGGAAAATGAAAGGGCATATCAATGGAGAAGAATTAGGGAAACTTGCCCAAGAAACAAGAATTAAAAAATTAATTGTGACACATGTTGCAAAGACTTATCTTCCTCAAGTTAAAAAAGATATTAGAAAAGAATACAAAGGCAAATTTTCTATTGCAAAAGATTTAATGAAAGTAAATGTTTAGCACCTATTTGGGTATTCTATTAATAACTCATTATAAAGAGTTACAAAAAATATGTTTCTAAAATTTTACCTTCAAAAGCTAATTACAAATTGTCAAAGTTGGAATAAATAATTATCTATTGTCACCCTCATAATCTCATTATTTTTATCTTATAATTCTATAAAATTGTTTAAAAGTCATTTTTTAGTAAAATCTTTTACTATTGACTCAATATCTCCTTCAGAATATTTTTTTGTTATTTTATTGAATTTCTTCTGGATTCTGCCCTGTTCATCTAAACTTATTAATCCATTTTTGTTTTTATCTATCTTTGTATAAAATTCTGGATATTTATTTTTGTCAATTACATAATAGTTCCCTGTTTTTGGATAAGTTATTCCTATTTCACGTACTGTTGACTCTTTTAATTTTTCTTTATTGACATATTCTCTTCTCTGCGAAATAACATTATTATTTTCATCTCGGTTGTCATAAACAACAGGGCGAGATCCTTTGGGAGTTGATTTTGAAAAATCAGAGTTAGAAGACAAAGATTCATAAATTTTAGAATCTTCTTCATATGTCTTTATTTGCTTATTATTTTCTAGTATAGAACTAACTTTACTTTCATTAATTCTGGATTTTCTTACTACTTCGTTTTCAGACCATGATAAACTTTCTTTATATGTCTTTATTTGTTTATTATTTTCTGGTGGAGAACTTTTATTCTCACTGGCTTTAGATTTCTTTGCTAATTCTTCTAATTTACTACTTTGTTCTTTGGGGATATTTTTTTCTTGTTGTAAGGGGTTATATAATTTAATTTCTTTTGGTTTTGCTGGTATCTCTCTTTTGATATATTCTTGTTTTGGTGGATGCATGTCGTTTTTAAAAATGTTTGTAAAACCTTTTGGTTCTCTATAAGACCATATTATAGCTCCTACTAGAAATGAAAGAACCAAAGTCCGTATTATGCAACCTCTTTCATCTTCAATAGAACCACCACCTCCACCATAATCACGTCCACCGTCTCCAGAACCAGATGACTCATAACTTGAACCTGAACTTTTCCTTGATTCATCTGGATAAAATTGAGAACCTTTATCTCCTGATCTAGTTTCAAATGTTCCTTTTTGACCTCCTACACTACCTGGTCCCCTAACATTTGGAGAACTAAAAAAACTTTTATCATTAACTTCAACCTTTTCTCCAGAACGTGTTTCCTTTTCTGGTGACAAAGTTTTTTCATACAATTCCTCTTTAGTTGTTTCATACTCAATTCCAAATATAGAATCTGTTTTAACAACATATTCTTTACCGTTTCTTTCTACAATTTTCTTTCCCATATAAAAATAAATAAAAAGGAGTTTAAAATCTTTGTTGCAAAGAAGATTGTGGAGTCTAATTGTTATTTCAACAATTTCGTTTAATCAGAAATACCATGCACAATTTTAATTTTGCATTGGGGTGTTAAACGAAGATATCAAAACCAAAATTTTAGGCTTACCAACGCTAAGGAAAATATTGGAAATTGAAACTAACAGACTTTCAGAAAATATAAAAACTCTCAAGAATTTTCTAATTCATGGATAAAAAAGAATATTCTAAACAAGGAAAGAAAAATCGTGCGGCTGGAGCTAGATTTGAACTAAAAGTTCGTGCAGGTCTTGAAGAGATGGGGTGGATTATTGACAAATGGACAAATACTGTTGATTATGAAAGAGATGGAAATATTGGAAAAGTGGTTCCTGCAAAAAGAAAATATAATCCTTTTAAGAAAGTAATGGTAATTGGAACAGGATTTCCTGATTTTATTTGTATAAAAAATATTAATGGGGTTTTTGAAGTAGTTGGGGTAGAAGTTAAAAAAAGAGGTTATCTAGATAAAGCAGAAAAAGGTATGTGTGAATGGCTATTAGAAAATAAAGTCTTTTCAAAAATATTAATTGCAAAAGCAGTTAAGGAAGGAAGAAAAATTAATGTGGAATATGTTGATTTCAAGAAGAAATATATTAAATCACAATAATCTTTAAAATTATTAATATATTTAATATTTTATGAAAAAAGGACTTATTAGGTTATTATTATCTGCTATCACAATTTTCACATTTACTTCTTATAATCCAAAATTTAATTCCCCTACTTCTCTTATAAAAACATTAAACAATATAGAAGAAAGTTATACTAAAGATAAACCTGAAATCTATATTCCTTTTGAAAAAGAATTAAGAGCTATTGAAGAAGAAAAATCTATACTCTGGATTTATGATTGCAAAAATAAAGCAGTAAAATACCAAAATATTTTAAAGAAAAACAATGAAATATCATACATTGCAAATGGATGGATTCCGAATTATAGATACTTGCATGCTAGAGTATATGTCTTTAATAAAAAAGCAGGAACATGGCACATGATTGATCCTACATGGAAAAAAGAGCAAGATGGTTTGCCAGTAAAAGACTATCAAAACTGGCAAGTTCATTATATTTTTAATAAAGATGCAACTTCAGAAGACATAAAAAATGAAAGAAATTATATTGCAAGATGTCAGAAAAATAAAAAAACATATAAAGAATTTAAGAAAAATCTGTATAATAAAAAATGAAAAAATTAATATTAATTTGTTTTATAGTTTTAATCTTTTCTAGTATTTCTGCAATAAAAATCAACGAAATTGAAATGAATCCTGAAGATGGCAGAGATGGAAAGGAATGGATTGAATTATATAATAATGAAAATGAAGATATTGATATTTCTGAATGGGAAGTATGGGAAGGAGTATGTGGTTTATCTGGTCCAAAAAAGATACTATCAATCACAAATGGGACAGTTATCCCAGAAAAAGGTTTTTACATTATTGAATGGGGTAGCAAACTGAATAATGATGGAGATTTTGTAATTCTCTATGATAACGAAGGAAATGAAATTGATGAAACAGAAACTTTAGAAGAAGGTTCTTCAAGCACTAAAACATGGCAATTATGTGACTCTTGGGAATTTTTAGTAGCTACAAAAGGAGAAAAGAATAATTGTGAAACTGAAGAGGAAGAAGAACCTGAAGAGGAAGGAGAGCCTGAAAATAAAACTGATGAAGTTATTGAAGAAGAAGAATTGCTTGGTGAAAGTGAGGAGGAAGAAAGAGAACAAACCCAAACCCCTCTAACTCCTGAAATTATAAAATTAAATACTCCAAAAGATATAAAAAGCGAGGACAATATTGAAAGTTTAGACAAGACAGATTATGCAAAATATGGTTTTATTGCTTTTTGCATTTTAATGGGCGTCTTATTAATATTAAAAAATAAAAGAAAACAAAAAAATGAAATCATATAACAAA
>CAZNBO010000028.1:0-4985 GCA_964571515.1 uncultured Candidatus Saccharibacteria bacterium | reverse complement strand
ACTTTCCACCAATTTCCTTTTACTAAAGCCCAACTACGTTTTAAAGCATTCATTCCTTTCCCTTCTTCAGTAATAAAAACATAGAGAGAAAATACTAAATAAACCCAGACTATTAAACTAGGAATAATGAAAAAAATGAAAGATAAAGTTGTAAAGAAACCTACTAATACTACAATCCAAAGATATTGCCAAAGTTTTTTCCATACCTCTTGAAAAATCTCTCTTAATTTAGTCCCTGTAGGCTTTATGGTCAGCAATATAAAAGAAAGTGTAATAAAGGCTGAAAGAAGAATAACAAATAAAAATATGCCTAGAATCAATAAAACAGCATGATATCCACCTTTTTCTATTATACTTTCCGGAGAAATTAACGACGTCAGTATACCGAAAACCATTGTCAGAACCCATCCCGTAATGAGAATCATCAAGATTGATTTGATTTTTTGTTTATATATCCCAAAACTTTCCTTTATCAATGTAGTAAAATTTTTCATCTCTTTTTATTATTTTTAATTTCTAATATTTTAAAAATATATATTATTCCATTTCTTTCTGTAGTTTTTCTAAAAGACTTCTTGTTTGCTCAGAAACCTTTTTTGGGGTTTTAATTTTTGCCTTAACATATAAATCACCTTGTCCCGGAGCATCAAAATGTTTAATCCCCTTTCCTTTAACACGAAAGATTTCTCCGGATTCTGTTCCAGAAGGAATTTTCAAAAAAATCTTTTTTTCTTTATCTCTTGAAGAATCAAGAACATTTACTTCTTTTTCAGCACCAAGTACTGCTTCAGTAAAAGTAATAGATATAGTTGTATGCAAATCATCACCTTTTCTCTCAAATACAGAATGCCTCTTAATTATTATCCTAAGATATAGGTCTCCACTTATTCCACCTAAAATCCCAGCTTCCCCTTCTTTTCTTATCCTAATAGTTTCTCCATCTCTTATTCCAACAGGAATATCTACCTTAATTTCTTTATTCCCGTAATAACGTCCATCACCCCCACAAATCTTACATGGCTTTTCTGGTATCTTACCTCTGCCCTTACATTTGGGACATTCAATTATTTGGGTAAATTCTCCCAAAAAAGTCCTTCTTAATTCTCTTACCACTCCTTCTCCTTTACAAAGAGAACATTCTTTTAATTTAGAATTGGGTTCATATCCTTTTCCATTACAATGATCACAAACAAGATAACTTTTAAACAAAATGTTCTTTCTTACCCCAAAGGCTGCTTCTTCTAAATCTAATTCTAAATTAACCTCAACATCTTTTCCTTTGTTTTGATGTTCACTTTTTCTTCTTCTAGTAGAACTAGTAGCACCTTTGAAAAAATCAGAAAAGATATCTCCAAGATCAATATCACCAGAAAATCCAAAAGGTGATTGAAAATCATTGCCTTGCCATTCAGATCCTGGAAATCCCTGTTGAGGCCCAGCTCCTGCTCCTTCAAATACACGCCCAAATTTATCATATTGAGCTCTTTTCTCTTTATGAGATAAAACTTGATATGCTTCGTTTATCTCTTTAAACTTTTCCGAATTACCCCCTTTGTCTGGGTGATGTTTGTGAGCTAATTTATAAAAAGCCTTTTTAATCTCTTCTGGAGACGCTGAACGCGAAACACCTAAAATGTCATAATAATCTTTCATATTGATTAACTAATAATAATTTCCTGCTTTTCTATTCCAACACGTTTAATTTTCAAATACTTAAAAGATAAAAGAATTTGAAGAAAGACCCAACTAATCGCTATTAAAATAGCGGAAAATATAATATTAAAAAACTTCAAGAAGCTTAGTGCCGACAAAAAGATTATAATTCCGAATATTATTTTAAGATAAGAAGAAAGAATTTGCCAACGCGATTTTAATGATTCTATAATCAAAGTCGATAATTTTTCATTACCAGCAACAGGATATTTTAAAAATTCAGAAAGTTTTGTTTTTGTTTGCTGTAAAATGGGTTGACTCATTATTGAATTAAATCCTTCTAAATCTGGGGTCTGTTGTTGAATATATTTTCCTAAAATATCATCAATTGTTCCTGATAATTGTAAGCTAGAAAAAGGTTGCATGATTCCTTTATAAGAAAAAACGGAATCTAAAATCTTAGTTCCTTCTTGCTCAATAGATGCTGTGTTTTTCTGAAAATAAGCTAAAGTCGATAAAGATATCACCAAAGCCAAAAGAATATAAAAAGAACTTTTCCCAATTATACGTATCCACCGAAGATCTATTAAAGCATTATGTTCCATTTTTATTCTTGTTCTTGATAATAAAAAAAGAACAAAAACAATTCCCCAAATAAGCCAAATATCTTTATTCCATTGATGGCTAAGAAATAATGGAATAAATGCACTAAAACTAATAGCTATATTCCAAAACAAAAAGTCTTTAAGAGGAAGCAATAGAAAGAATATTGGAAGTAAACACAACCCAATTATCCAAAAAATACATGATCCTATCAAATTAGTATTAGTAAAATTTTGCAATAACCCAATAGAAAAGAGAGACCCCAGTACAAAACAAGCCACAATTAAAACACCAAGAATAGAATTTTTTAAGAAAATTGTTCTATCTTGATAAGCTAATTTATAGCTGTTTAGAAAATTAGGATTTTTAGTCATTAAAAATTAACAATTGGAATATATTTAAGCAAATATATTCCAATTATACCATATCATTATTTTTCTTCATAATCAGCGTCTTTGGCATCCTTTTCTTTCTTACCTTCTTCTTTGTCTTCTTCCTTCTCTTTTGAATCTTTGTCTGGTTTTTCTTCCTTAGACTTTTTTTCTTCTTCTTGTTTTTGTTGTTGATAAAGATGAGTACCAACTTCTTGTAAAGATTGTGACAATTCTTCAGTTTTGGTTTTTATCTCATCAAAATCATCTTTTTTCAATACTTCCTGCAATTCTTTTAATTTATCTTCAATCTTAACCTTTAAATCAGCAGGAACTTTTTCTCCTGCATCTTTTAATGTCTTTTCTGTTGTATAAACCAATGATTCAGCATTATTTTTTATCTCGATGTTTCCTTTTTTCTTTTCATCTTCTTCTTTATGTAGTTCTGCTTCCTGTTTTAATTTTTCTATCTCTTCTTTTGATAATCCTGAAGATCCTTCAATGTGAATGGACTGTTCTTTTCCAGTAGCCTTATCTTTAGCAGTAACATTTAAAATCCCGTTAGCATCAATATCAAAAGTTACCTCAATTTGAGGTACACCACGAGGAGCAGGAGGAATTCCATCTAATATGAAACGTCCCAATGATTTATTATCAGCAGACATTGGTCTTTCTCCCTGAAGTACATGAATCTCTACAGAAGTTTGACTTCCTGCTGCAGTTGAAAATACTTGGCTTTTTGTAACTGGTACAGTTGTGTTTTTAGGAATCAAAACAGTACTAACTCCACCTAATGTTTCTATGCCCAAAGAAAGAGGCGTAACATCTAAAAGCAAAACATCTTTCATCTCTCCGCCTAAGATACCTGCTTGAATAGCTGCTCCAACTGAAACCACTTCATCAGGATTAATATCTTTACTTGGTTCTTTATTAAATAATTTTTTCACTTCTTCTTGAATTTTAGGCATTCTTGTCTGTCCTCCTACTAAAACTACCTCTTCAATATCTGAAACTTTCAAGCCACATTCTTTAATTGTTTTCTTTGTTAAATCAATTGATTCTTTGATATAATCATCAACTAATTCTTCTAATTTAGAACGATTCAAGCTATAAGAAAGATGTTTTGGACCAGAAGTTCCGGAAGTAATAAATGGTAAATTAATCTCTACTTGCATTGTAGAAGATAATTCCTTTTTTGCCTTTTCTGACGCTTCTTTTATTCTTTGTAAAGCTAATGGATCTTTCTTTAAGTCTATTCCTTCGTCTCTTTTAAAATTCTCTATAACCCAATCCATTATCTTTTGATCAAAATCATCACCCCCTAAATGTGTATCCCCGCCTGTCCCTTTTACTTCAATGGTATCAGGACTAACATAAAGCACAGAAATATCAAAAGTTCCTCCTCCAAAATCATAAACAACAATATCGTTATCTTTCTTTTTGTCAAAACCATAGGCTAAAGCAGCTGCTGTTGGTTCATTTATAACTCTTTTTACTTTAAAACCAGCTATCTCTCCCGCGTCTTTTGTTGCTTTCCTCTGGCTATCATCGAAATAAGCAGGACATGTTATTACTGCATCTGTAATTTCTTCTCCTAATTTTGCTTCTGCATCTGCTTTTAATTTTTGTAAAACCATAGCTGAAATTTCCTGTGGTTTATACCAACGGTCTCCCATTTTTATTTCTACTCCACCATTAGTCCCTTCCTTAATCTCATAAGAAAGCAAGCTTTTATCTTTCTGCACGATTGCATCAGAAAACTTTCTTCCAATTAATCTTTTTACAGAATAAATTGTATTTTGAGGATTGGTAATAGATTGACGACGAGCTAATGTTCCAGTTAATCTTTCTCCTGTTTTAGAAAAAGCCACAACTGAAGGAGTTGTTCTTTCCCCTTCGGTACTTTCAATAATCTTTGGCTGACCACCTTCTATTGTAGCCATTGCCGAAAAAGTTGTTCCTAAGTCTATACCTAATGTTTTTGCCATAATTTTTTTTATTAATTTTTGTTATTTGTTTTATTTTTTATTATCATTTCCCTTTGCCACTATTACGCGACAAGGCCGAATCACTTTATTGTTAAGAATGTACCCCTTTTCTAAGATTTTTATAATCGTATTTGGAGCAAATTTCTCACTTTCTGCTAGAGATACTGCTTCATGGAAAACAGGATTTAATGTTTCCCCCATTTTTACTTTAATTTCATCTACGCCTTCTTTTTCTAAAATATCTTTTAATTGATTTTTTATTAAATAAATCCCTTTGAGATAATCATCGTTTTCTTTTTTATCCTTTCCTTCTTTTAAAAAACTATCAATGGCTAAATCAAATCCATCTAAAATAGCAATTAAAGATTTA
>CAZNBO010000027.1:0-5304 GCA_964571515.1 uncultured Candidatus Saccharibacteria bacterium | reverse complement strand
TGTTGCGGGACTAGGATTCGGACCTAGATCGGCTGGATCAAAACCAGCTGTCCTACCATTAGACGATCCCGCAATATTTAAACTTTAAGGTATTTATTCATTGCCCAGAAACTAGATACTATTCCTAAGAATACCCCAAATAATGTTTGGTATAGAAGAATATACCAAAAATAGGACCAGAAATACAAGCTTATGCTTATCTCAGAAATAAAAGATCCTATTCTAGGACTACCCCACATAACAAGAGGTATTAAGATTAAAATCGCGACACAAGAGGCAATTATCCCCTGAATGGCTCCTTCTAAAAGAAATGGGCCACGAATAAACCAATTAGAAGCTCCAACTAATTTCATTATTTCAATTTCACCCTTTAAGGAATAAATTGCCATGCGAATTGTATTAAAGCTGATAAGAACACTCAAAAACGCGGCAATAAGAATAACTAGAATAGAGCCTAATTTTATTCCTGTTGATAAAGCGTCAATTCTTTCAACAACCCTCTGATTTTCCATCAAATCTATGGTGATTAATTTATCTTTAAAGGCTGAATTATTAACCTCGTCAATGATTTCTGTATAATACTTTGTGTCTTTAGCTTTGATATTCAAAGAGGCAGCTAAAGGATTTTCTCCTAATTCTTCTAGCGCTTTTTTTATAGCTGGATTCCTGCTACTTTTTTCTTCAAAAATCTTCAACGCCTCTTCTTGAGATATATATTCAATTTTAGCAATTTTTTCATTTCCTATAAGGTCATCGCGAATTCTTAAAATATCCTCTTCTGGAACATTCCTTTGGAAATAAATACTGATATCCATTTTTTCTTTCAAAATATTAATAAGCTCATTGCTAGCACTATTGAATATAAAAATTGAACTTAAAATTATCAAACTAATAGTCAACATTGCTATACAAGTAAAAGAAAGCCAACTGTTTCTGATTAATCCTTGCCAAGCTGTACGAAAAACTCTTTTTATTACAACAAACATGTAGTTAAATTATTAAATTAAATATTTCCCTTCTTCTTCATCACGGATAATCTTTCCTTTATCTAAGCTAATAACTCTTTTTCCTAAAGTGTTTATGACCTCTTTATCGTGAGTAGCTAAAATTATAGCTGTACCAAGTTCATTAATTTTCATTAGAAGTTTTATAATTTCCCATGTATTTATTGGATCTAAATCCCCTGTAGGTTCATCAGCTAATATTAACTCCGGCCTTTGAGCTAAAGCCCTACATATAACCACCCTTTGTCTCTCTCCAGCAGAAAGTTGATGTGGAAAATTATCAGCTCTTTCTTCTAAATTTACTAATTTTAATAATTCTGGAGCATCTTTCTTTATTGCTTGATTAGAATAACCAGCCACTTCCATAGCAAAAGCCACGTTTTCATAAGCAGTTCTATTAGACAATAATTTAAAATCCTGAAATACCATCCCTATTTTCCTACGAAGAAAAGTTACATCTCTTGGTTTAAATTTGTTAATATCTTTATCATCAAAAAAAATTCTTCCTTTAGTGGGAGGTTCTTCTTTTATCAACATTTTTAAAATTGTGGTTTTTCCCACACCTGACCTTCCTACTAAAGAGACAAATTCTCCTGACTTTACTTCAAAAGTAATATTATCCAAAATTAAAGAACCATTATAGGCTTTGGAAACATTTTTAAAACAAACTAAAGGCATAATGATTATTCTAAATTATAGAATTTTATCTAAATTTCCATCTAGTACATCCTCGACATTCCCTATTTTTTTACCAGTACGATGATCTTTTACTAATTTATATGGATGAAGGACATAAGAACGGATCTGATTTCCCCACTCAATCTTTACTTTTTCACCCTTTATATCTTTTAACGTTTTTACTTTTTGTTTCTCGGCTAATTGATGAAGTCTAGCCCTTAAAACAGTTAATGCTTTTTCTTTGTTCTTAAATTGCGCTCTTCCTTCCTGGCAACTAACAACTATTCCAGTAGGTTTATGGCGTATTCTTACAGCTGATTCTACTTTTTGAACATTTTGCCCGCCTGGGCCTGAAGAACGAAAAGTCTCAACTTCTAAATCTTTCTCTTCTAATGGGAATTCTTTTGCTTCAATAATTGGCAAAACTTCCACGAAAGCAAAAGAAGTATGACGAAGCTTTGCAGAAGAAAATGGGGATATTCTTACCAAGCGATGTACACCGTTTTCATTTTGTAATATTCCATAAATATTATCTCCGTTCATCTCTACAATAGCATTTTTAATACCACCGTACTCATTTTCTTTCTTGTTTAATAATGAAAACTTCCAATTCTTTTTTTCTGAATATTTCTGATACATTTTTAAAAGCATCAAAGCCCAATCTTCAGCGTCTTGACCACCAGCTCCAGCATATATAGAAAGTGTAATATTATTTCCTTTAGGCATCCCAAGAATTTTACCAAATTTAGGCTCAAAAAACAACTTAAAATAAAGAAACCCTCTTGATTTAGCAACAAGGGCTTCATTGATAATTAATAATGCTGAGGTTGGTAGTAACTGATGCTTACTTTCATTCCAAATATTCTCGCGCTAGTTTTTAATAAGCACCATTCAGTCTCCCAAGTACCATCACTATAAGGGATTACTGAAACAGTGGATAAATCAATTCTTTTAGCAGGACTTGATCTTCCGCAGGTTCCAATTTCCTCAAAATAGGAAATCCAACTACAATTTATTTGCGCAGGATAACTAACAACATGAAGTAATGATGAACCTCCACTGTAAATATTAAACAAAATTAAATTTTTATATAACTTAATTTCACTTAATACCCTAATTTGCCTTTTATTCTCTTCCCCTCCAAAATATGGTCTGCCTCTTAGCTTCTCTGTAAATTCTTTTGACATTTTCTACCTCCATTTTCTTTTTTTAACTTTTACAAAGCACCTATCATTTTATAATAGATATTTGTTAAACACTGCCAAACAAAGAATGAATAAAAATTATTCAATCTTGTTTGAGAATTCCACCCATAAGTAGAGTGTGCGTTCATAAAATATAACTTTATTCTTGTTCCTTTGTTTTGTTTCAGAAAAATATCTTTCATCTGTTTTAAATGACCTGAAAAATCTACTATGATAGCTGATTTATAATTCTTCTCTTTTAACCATTTTATTGTTTCTACTGCGTTGCCAAGAGTATTCCTACTTTTTGTTTCGATATGGGGATAAATTATCTTTTTTCTATTAACAGAATTCAGAAACTTTTCATACATAACGACAGCTTCATAATATCCTTTATAACTATATCCGCCAGAAAAGAAAATGTCCCTACCTTTTTTTTTCTCAAAAAGTTCTGTAACAAAGTCGAGCACTCTTTCACTTTGAAGACTTAGGACTATCGATCTCCATGAAGACCGATAAGCACGAGATAAACCTGCTCCGATTCCAACAATAACATCTACTGGTCCTTCTGGTAATTTATCATCAGGGACCGAGATAAATCTTTCTAATAATTTGCGCAATTTAAATCACCTCCTCTTTTTTATTTTTTATTTATTTTTCAAACAACTACTATTCTAATTTAAAATGTCCTATTAATAGGACATTTTAATCATACCACAATATAATATATTGGTCAATGAGGGATCTACATTGGAAGTAATCCTGTACATCTCCAATTAATCTCAGCTGTTTTAGTTTCCACATTAATCACACAAGCTGGGCTGCAACCTTCTTTCTCTATATCCAAATTTATCCACCAAGTTCCAGTGATTTCATTACATATATAAGTATCTTCAAGTCTATCGCCACATTCACTTAAAAACGCAATTTCTTTAGCTTCTGATAGACTAAGTTTTGTCTCCGTACCTTTTTTCTGACAAAATTCCTCTGAAGAAACCGTTGTTGTCGTAGTTAATCCTATCGTCGTTATTGTAGTAGAAGGAAGATTTATTGTTACAATCCCTTCGTTTATTAAATAACCTCCAACAAATAACAACCCTAAAATTATTAAGAAAATTGAAACTGATCCTTCTTTGTTCATATTTTTATTTAATTTTAATTATAAAAATGTAAGCCTACATACTAAGTATTAACAAATATAAAGCATCTCAAACAACGTTAAAACCGTTTATATAAACTTGCCCTACCCTGTTACTCGCTATATCTTAGACTATTATTTCTTTACCTTTTTTTTGTCAACAGATTTTTTAGGTAAAACCTTCTTAAAATTCTTCGCCTTTTCTTTCTTAACAACTACTGCTTTCTTTTCTTTTTTTACCGAAATAACTGGAGTTAAAATTTTTATAATCTTATCAAGTTTAACATTCAACACATCAAACTGTTCTTTATATTGATTAATCACCTTATCACTACTTGAAGAATCACCCCCTTTATCAAAACACTCATTACAATAAACAGGTTTTCCACCAGTTGGCTTGAAAGGAAGTTTAAATCTTTTCCCACATTTATCACATATTGCATCAAACATCTTTCTGTCTTCAAACCTAGGTCTTTCACGATCTCCTCTTTCAAATCTATTAGATTTCTGGCCTCCGCCGTGCTTTGTAAAACATTGACTGCAGTAAACAGGCTTATCACCAGTTGGCTTAAATGGAACTTCACACTTCTTACCACAATCACTACAAATTGCCTCATACATCTGCGGCCTTTCTCTACCCCTATTACCAAATTGCCTTTTCTCAGGATCCCTTCTCTTAAAATTTCTTTCTCCGGAATCGTTCCCTCTCCCGCGATTAGATATATTCTTAAAATTTTTCATACTTTTGATTCAAATTTAACTTTACCAATTAATAATTTTCTTAATTTTTTCTTTCGTAAACTTATCTAAAATTATATTTTTATTATACCACAAATTCGAACATCCTCCAACCCTAATTAAAAAACCTCATTAATAGAGGCTTTTTAAGTCCGCAGAACCTAATGGACGATACTCAAACCTGTTTATTCTCTTATTAATTTTACTAGACCTTTGTTGACCTCATATAATCTCAAACTGCCAGTAGGTATTTCTAATTTAATAATATTTTCATCCGAAATTTTTTCAAGATATTTTACTAAAGCCCTCAAGCTGTTATGACTAGCTACTACTAAAATATTTTGATTTTCTTCTAAATCATTTTGAATATTATTTTTATAAAAAGGAACTACTCGATTATAAACATCTTTTAAGCTCTCTCCCCCTGGTGGCGCATATCTCCAACCTCTTCTCCATAATTTAACCTGCTTTTCACCATATTTAACCTTTATTTCGTCCTTATTAAGTCCTTGCAAATCTCCATAATTTCTTTCATCTAATGCTTTATCAATACAAACAGGCA
>CAZNBO010000026.1:0-5877 GCA_964571515.1 uncultured Candidatus Saccharibacteria bacterium | reverse complement strand
TAAAAATTAAATTCTCTGGATTTTTAATAATTTCTAAAAAATCCAATTCTTTAATCTCTTTAGGTTTTTCAATCCGATAACAATCTAAATGCCATAATGTTTTAAAAGAAGGTGTTTTACAAGGAAAACTTTTCATAATTAAAAAAGTAGGACTAAAAACTTTTTCTTTAAGTTTTAAAAATTTGGCTATCCCTTTAAGAAATTCTGTCTTACCGCCTCCTAAGGGACCTTCTAAAGAAATAACCAAGCCACTTTCCTTTAAGTCATCCCTTCTTAAAATAATTTGCATAAAAAAAGAGGCTATCTTTTGTGTTTCTTTTGGGCTTTCACTAATAACTTTAATCTTCATTTTTTCCATACTTAATTTTATCACGAATTTTTACTTTTCTAAAGAAAATTAGAATGGTATAATAAATTATTAATAACGCAATTCTCATGAATGATTTTATTAAAAAAAGAGAAGAAAAAATTAAAGCCCTCTGGCAAGAATCAAAAGAAAGAGAAGCGCAAAGATTAGCTGAAAAACATAATCTTTTGTATATTGATTTAAGAAAATCACCAATTGAAACAAGCGCCCTTTCTATTATTCCAGAAGAAAAAGCAAAAAAAGTTAATATTATTGCCTTTCAAAAAATAGGGAATCAAGTCAAAATAGCCGTTTTAGATCCTTTTAATATTGAAACTATTAAAACAATTGAAGGAGTTAAACAAGAAGGATATAAAGTAGTTGTTTTTATTGCTACCGAGGAAAGCCTTAATTGGGCATGGAAAAATTACGCTTTTGTTCACCAGCGCCAAAAAAAAATATCAAATTTTATAGACGTAACCAGCGCTAAATCCATAGAATTTTCTGATCTTCATGGGGAACTTTTATCTATTTCATCAGAAGAAGTTACATCATTAGTCTCTCTTATTTTAAAATCAGCCATTCAAATAGATGCATCTGATGTTCATATTGAACCACAAAAAGATTGTGCTCTTTTACGATTTCGCATAGACGGCGTTTTATATGACATTGCTGAAATAGAAAAAAAGAAACATCGTGGCATTAATCAGAGATTGAAACTTTTATCTGGTTTAAAATTAAATATTGAAAATATTTCTCAAAATGGTCGCTTTACCATTCAAGACAATAAGAGTTTTATTGATGTTCGCGCTTCCAGCTTACCAGGTCCTAATGGAGAATTTCTAGTATTTAGACTTCTAAACCCAAAACGAGCTGCTTTTGGCTTAAAAGATTTGGGCCTTAATGAAAGAAGTATAAAGGTTTTTGATCATTCTCTGTCAGCACCAAATGGAATGATTCTAATTACAGGACCTACAGGCTCAGGAAAAACCACAACTTTATACGCCTTTTTAAAAAAGAAAATTTCCCCTGGAGTAAAAATTATTACCATAGAAGACCCTATTGAATATAGAATCGTCGGCGTAAATCAAACTCAAACATCAAAAAAATACAATTTTGCTAATGGATCAAAATCCATACTTAGGCAAGATCCTGATATCATCATGATTGGAGAGATGAGAGATGAAGAAACAGTAAAAACTGCTATGCAGGCTTCCCTAACAGGACATTTGGTTTTTTCTACATTACACACCAATGAAGCGAGCGGAACTATTGCTCGACTTGTTGCCTTAGGAGCTGATGCTCAAATGATTCCAAATTCACTTAAGCTAATTGTAGGTCAAAGATTAATTCGACGCCTTTGTCCTTATTGCAAAGAAAAATATATCCCAAGTCCTGAAATAAAAGAAAAACTAATTGAGGCTTTTAGTATTCTTTCTCCAAAAAGTAAAATAAAAATACCAAAAGACATTCCGTATCTTTATAAAGCAAAAGGTTGTGAAAAATGTCATTGGTTGGGTTATAAAAGCCAAATAGGAATCTTTGAATACCTTAATATGTCTCCAAGAATTATTAAAGCGATTAAATCAGGTGCCGATCAAAACGAAATAAGATCAAAGGCCATTAATGAAGGAATGGTGCCTCTTTTCCATGATGGTTTATTAAAAGCTATTGATGGCATTACGTCTTTAGAAGAAATTGTAAGAGTAGCCGGTGATATCTCGTATATCCAAGAATTATATAAAGAATTATTTTCTCAAGTTTTGACTAGAGGCGTAAAAATAACAAGCAAAGAAGAAATAGAAATAGAAAAATTACTTCAAAAAAATAAATCAATTTCCATATTATTAAAAGACAAATCCTCTGAAAGACAAATTGCTCTTATCCTTGCTACTGCATTAAAATCACGAGCCACCGATGTCCATTTTGAGCCAGAAGAAAAAAACAGTCAGATAAGACAAAGAATTGACGGAATACTTCATAAATTAGTTTCTTTTGATATAAACGAACATCCAAAATTAATTAATGAATTAAAAAATCTAAGCGGGTTAAAAACAGAAGAAACCCAAATAATTCAAGAAGGAAGATTCCGCCTCATTCTCCCTAATAAATCTTTTGATATTAGGCTTTCAATAATACCAGGCGGATATGGAGAAAGTGCTTCTTTAAGAATCTTAGGGGGAGAAGATGCTTTGTTAAATTTAGAAAACCTAGGATTTTTAGATGAACAAAAAGAGGATATAGAAAAAGTATTAGAAAAAAGAGTCGGGTTGATTTTATCTGCAGGGCCTACTTCATCAGGAAAAACGACAACTTTATTCACTATACTTAAAAAACTCGCTAAACCAGATGTGAAAATCATTACTGTTGAAGACCCAATTGAATATCGTCTACCTGGAATTATGCAAACTCAAATCAATGAAGAAAAAGGATACACTTTTTCTAAAGCTCTCCGCAGCTTACTCCGTCAAAACCCTGATATTTTCCTAATCGGAGAAATTAGAGACAGAGAAACAGCTAAATTAGTTTGGCAAGCATCAACAACTGGACATCTAGTTCTATCCACGATTCACACTAATGACGCTTTAGGAGTTTTATCCCGCCTACAAAGCCTAGAAATACCTTCAAAAGAATTAGTGCCTACTATTAATACTGTTATCGCGCAACGATTAGTGCGTCGCCTTTGCCCACATTGTAAAAAAGAAATAAAAATCCCGACAGAAATGAATCCATTTATTAAAGAATCTTTAAAATCCTTTCCAAAATATAAAAAACCGGCAAAGATCTATCAAGCTAAAGGTTGTGCTCAATGTAACTTTACCGGATATAAAGGTCAATCTGGAATTTTTGAAATTCTTATCCCTTCTTCAAAAACAAAAGACCTTACAAAAATAAAATTTCCAAGATTAATTAATAGTGCTGTTATTAAGGTTTTGCAAGGAACTACCTCATGGGAAGAAATAAAGAGAGTTCTTGGAGTATAAAAAAAGGCCCATTAATCTGCAGGCAAATATCCTTCGAAACGAAGACTAAAGATCAACCCGAGGTATATCCCAGGCATATAAATATGTCCAAGATACCCATCTGCAGAGAACCCCTGACAAGCGTTGGCTTGCTTGCCTACAGATTAATAGACCCTTTATTTTCAAATTTATATTACTATTATACTATAGTCCTACAATTCTGTCAAGGATTAAATAATGCTGCTTTTTAGAATCATTTACAACAGCGTTATACATTATATTAATATTTTTACCAATATCAAATCCTTATAGCTATTATAAAACAAAGCAGGGCTAATAACAATATTAGCCCTGAATTAATTTTACTTCTATTAAGCTCCGATCTATTTTATTCTATTACTTCAGCTTGAATTTCCAGAATCATATTTTACTTCCTATTTAATCGCATAATTTCTTGCGGAAAAATCATATTGCTCAATAAATATTTTTTTAAATGGTACAATCGAATTTAACTCATAAAATGTAAGCATTGCCTCTTTGTATTCTTTTTCATCAACACTGCGGTATGAAAGCGGCACAAAATTATTAGCCATAAGTAATGCATCTGCCATAATTCTGCTTGTTCTTTTATTCCCATCATCAAATGGTTGGATATAGCTAATTCCAAGAAGTGCTACTATAGATTTAGCATAAGCTGTTTTCATTTGATTAATTTTTTTAGAAAGCACTTCAATCGCTTCGCCAATCTGATAAATATTATCAAGTGGACGATATACTGACCCTGAAACACCAACCGCGCTCTTTCTTAACCCTACAGCAACATCAAGTTCATTAACTAATCTTTTGTGTATTTCTTCTATATTTTCTCTCGTCAGTGTTTTAAAAAATGTTTTGTTATTGTAAACAAAATTAAAAGCGTCTTTATGATTTAATATCATTTGAGTTTCTTGTTTTGTTTTACCTTCTGCTGGCTTGTTCTTTAAAATAAGTTTCTCTGTATCAAGAAGTGTGTAGGTATTTCCTTCGATCTTTGATGATTTCCAAGAAAGTTCAATTACAAGTCGCTCCAATTCCTTTTTTGCAATAACTGAAGATATATCTTTTGTTTTTTCTTTGTATTCTCTAGTTACTTTATCTAATTTTTCTATCTCCTCTTCAAAAAAAACTTCCGATGGAAATGAAGAAAACAAATCAAAGTTATATCCATGTAGCCCATATCTTTTATCGGGTTCAACCGAAAGATACTCCCGGGCATTAACTTCGGCAAAAATCCTACCACTTACGCTTAATTCATAAGCAGTTGACCTTCCTAGTCCTTTTACTAGTAAGATTCCTTTTTCAACCATTTTTGTTAATGTTCTTTTTATTGTAACCAAAGAAATTTCTTCTCCTAATTTCATTATTTTACTATGTACCTCAGAAGACTGCATTTCTCTATTCTGTAAAAAAATACTAACAATTCTTTCCTCTTTTTGGTTCAGTTTAATCATTTTCGTATCATTTATATAGTTTAATCGTATCATACTGATACGATTAATGCAACTTATGCGATAAAATATTAAATATGATGTCAATCTCTCACTTTCTTGTCTACTTCTAGGCTAATTTTGGTGGCATTAATAATTTCTTCTAGTGGCATTGAAGATCTTCTTTGGTGTAAAGAAGAAGCTAATTCTTTTAATTCTTCAAAATGCCCTTTATTCTGTCCGCGTATTTTCATATCAGCTTTTACTCCATAAGTTTTTAACTTCTTAAAATCATCTAGGATGAATACTCTCCCTTCGGAGTATAACTCCATATATTCTTTACCCATTTTTCCATCTCCTTGCGTTGTGTAAACTAAATTAGCCAAAGAACCATCTTTAAATTTAATAGTGCAAACAAAGTTATCTGTAGTAAGATAAAAAGTATCTTTTGGAGTTATTGAACAAGCATCAATCTTTTCAATTCCAGCTTCTGCAAGATAACAAAAGAGATCAAACATATGACAAGCATTGCCTAAAATCCTCCCTCCCCCTTCGCTAGTATTAACCCAATGACTTGGCGCAAGATAAGAATCATTAACCCTGTAATTAATTATTATTGGGCTGCGACGATCATTAATTATTTCTTTTATTTTCTGAATAAATGGAGAAAAACGTCTATTAAATCCAACTGCAATAGCTGGAGAATAATCAAAATTCTGTGTTTTTAAGATATCCAGGATTTCTTTTAATTCTTCATTTGTAAGACACAATGGTTTCTCTACAAAAACATTCTTTCCTGCTTTTAAAGAATCGATAACAATCTGGGCATGAAGATTATGCCTTGTGCTGATAATAACAAGATTTATCTTAGGATCATTAAGCAAAACTTTGTAATCAGTCGTAGCAATACTTGCGTTATAGCGACTGGCAAAATACTTGGCTTTTACCTGATTATATGTGCAAATTCCACGAATGCTATAGAACTCCTTTAATTTCATTAAATTAGGTAAATGTACGGTCTGAGTAAAACTCCCTACTCCTATAATCCCTATCTCGATTTTTCCTTCAATTTTTTGCGGAGTAGACAATTCAATAAATTGTT
>CAZNBO010000025.1:0-6005 GCA_964571515.1 uncultured Candidatus Saccharibacteria bacterium | reverse complement strand
TAGCTGATGAGATTATTAAGGGACAAATAAAAGAAGGGAAAAAAGTGTCTGTTTCTTTAAAGAAAAATAGATTGAATTTATGCAAAAATTAAAAGATTTTTTTTCTTTTTTTGGAATTAAAATGATTTTCTTCTTTTTACTCTACAGTTTTTGTTTGATTGGTAGTATTCTTTTTTCCTTAAATCTTTTCCAGTCTATTCTTTTATGCTTTTTAATAATTTTTTTATGGAAACTATTCTTAGGTCTTTCCTGGTTTAATTTCGTCTTTCTTTTTTTGGCTTTTTTAGAAGCTAATGTTTTAATTCTTTATACAAAGCCTTTATGGGTAATTGGTTTTATTTTGGTGTTTTTATGTCTTTTTGGGAGAAAATTGTTTTTTTCTTCTTCAAAAGAAAAAAATTTATCAGAACCTTTATTTTATTATCTTTTTTTATGTTGGGCTATTATTTCTTATAGTTTTTATTTTTTTCTTAATTACCCTTTTTGTATTGGGTTTTCATCTTATGCCTTAGGATTAATGATTTTTTCCTATCTCTATCTTTTTTCTATAAATGCTTCGTTCTCAGATGTTCTGCCATCATTTTTCGTTTTGATTCTTATAAACTTGGAATCTTTTTTGCTTCTAAGTTATTTTTCTTTTAGTACTTTAGTATTAGGGATACTTAGTATTTTAGTTTTCCATTTTGTTATTTATTTCTTCCTCTATAACAGGAAAGAGTTTTTCTAAAATCTTGTTTTCTTGCAGAGTGAAGTTTTTAAGAACAAAATCTTCAGCTTTTTTTCTTGTTTTAGAAAAAGGCCTAATACCTATTCTTATCCTGTAAAATGCTTTTGATTTGAGGTGATTAATAATAGATTTAATGCCATTATGTCCTGCAGATCCTCTATCATAACTTATTTTAAAGTCTCCTAGATTTATGTCCGCATCATCCTGCGCAATGAATATATTTTTTAGAGGTATGTTATAGAATTTTTTAAGTTGATTTATGCTTTCTCCTGAATTGTTCATAAATACTAACGGTTTGGCTAAAATGAGTCTTTTATCTTTTTTATCGATATAACTTATTTCAGCAAAGCATTTTTTACTATTTTTCCAATCAGAACTAATCCATTTTTTTGCTAAAAACATGATAAAATTACGGCCGATATTATGTCGGTTTTTTTCATATTTTTTATCAGGATTTCCTAAGCCAACGAGAATAAAATTTTTATTCATAAATTTTTTCTTTTATATAATTATTAATTTCTTCATAATTTTCAAATCCTTTTTTTGGTACTAAGATATAGATATTTTTTTTTGCCCAGTTGTCGTACATGGTAGAAGTTATAAGTAATTCATCGGGAAGTTTATTTGTTATGCTAAGATATTGGATTTGACCAGAAGAAATATTTTTTACGACAGGAAGCATCTGCCAAATTGTATTAAAATCGAGATTAGTTACAATGTGTCCACTTAAGGATTGCCAAATTTTTAACCAACTAATTAAATTCCAAATATCAGCTAATTTAGTAAGTTTATCTTTTAAAGCTGCTATTATTTGTTGCTGATGTTCAATTCTATAGAAATCACCATTAGGGGCATAACGCGTCCGAATAAATTTTATTATTAAGGCTCCGTCTAAATGACGCCATCCTGCGGAAAGATGAAAAATTTTTGAAGGATTATGCGGATCTACTAAGTTTGGATCAATTACATCTTTTTCAAGCCAGATATCTATTCCTCCCAAATCATCAATTAATTTTTCAAGTCCTTTTAAATCAAGAACAACAATATGGTCTATAGGGAGTCCAGTTACGTCTTCTATTTTTTCTTTTACCAGACTATAAGAATTTGCTTTGGAAAATGCCTTTCCTCTATTTTCTAATTCATAAAGAGAATTAATTTTAATTCCAGTAGAACCATTTGGGATTTTTACCCATAAATCTCGGGGTATGGAAATCATAGAGATTTGTTTTTTAGAAGGGATTATACTTGTAACAAAAATAGTATCTGTAAGAAAAGAACCACGTGATCCTTCTCCTGCTACTCCTAAAAAGAGTATATTGATTGGTTCGTTTCCTAATGTTGTGGATTTTGTTTCTGATAATATATTGGGAACATTATCATAAGAAAAGGAATATTTTTTTGAATCACTTAATCCCAAAAACAAAAAAGACAGAATCAGAATTCCACTAATAATAGATGCTATTAAAGGGATGTTTTTGTTAGTTAACGACATGCTTTGCATAATTTAACATATTTGCTTTGATAGTTCAATTATGGTATTATCATTATGAATTTTTACTAATATGTGGAAAAAAATCCTTTGGGAAAATATAGAAATGATTTTCATCGCTATTCTTATAGTTGCCCCTATAAGATATTTTTTAGTACAGCCTTTTATAGTTCACGGCAGTAGTATGGAACCAAATTTTTATACACAAGATTATCTTATTGTTGATGAATTATCTTATCGTTTTCGAACACCAGAAAGATACGAAGTAATAGTTTTTAAGGCTCCCAATCATCCAGGTCAATATTATATCAAAAGAATTGTTGGTTTGCCTTCAGAATCAATAAAAGTAGAAGATGGCAATGTAAGCGTGTTTGATAGTTCTGGTTCTTTAATTCCTTTAAATCAAAATTTTTTGCCAGAAGGAGTGAATACTTCAGGAAATCTTAATTTGACTATTGGAGAAAACGAGCTCTTTGTTTTAGGTGACAATCGTTTAGCTTCTTATGACTCACGTAATTGGGGACCTTTAGAAAAAGAATTAATAATTGGCCGGGTTTGGCTTCGACTTTGGCCTTCACAAAGAATAATGGCTTATGGTTTCTAGGAAAAAATCATTTCAAGTGCTTCGGGGGATGAAAGATATCTTGGCAAAAGATTGGCTTTATTATGATTTGATTTTATCTAGCGCTAAGAAGATTTTTGAACACTATAATTTTCAAAGAATCGAAACACCAATACTAGAAAAAGCTGAATTATTTGCTAAAGGCATAGGCGAAAAAACAGATATTACAGATAAGGAAATGTATGTTCTTAAGACCAAAGAAAACAAAGAATTATTAGCTCTTCGACCAGAAGGAACGGCTTCAGTAGTAAGGGCATATATAGGGAAAGGAATGTCTAACTTGCCTCAGCCAGTAAAGCTTTATTATTTTGGTCCTTTTTTCCGTCATGAAAAACCACAGGCTGATCGTTATCGTCAGTTTTATCAATTAGGAGCAGAGGTGATAGGAGATGAATCTTATGCTGCTGATGCAGAAATAATTATTGCATCAAAACTCTTTCTGGAAAATTTAGGATTTAAGAAAAAAGATATTTGTTTATCACTTAACAGTATTGGTTGCTCGGAATGTCGTCCATTATATATTAAAGAATTAAAAAAATATTACAGGAAACATGATAAACAGATTTGTGCTGATTGCCACAGACGCATAAAAGAAAATCCTTTGAGAGTTTTGGATTGTAAATCAGAAAAATGTTTGCCTATCAAAAATGGAGCTCCTACTTCTTTAGATTATCTTTGTCCAAAATGCAAGAATCATTTTAAATTTCTTTTAGAGCTATTAGACTATTTAAACATTCCTTATACCTTAGATAAAACATTGGTTAGAGGGCTTGATTATTATACAAGAACCGTTTTTGAATTTTCTCTTAAGGATGAAAAAAATAAAATAGCTTTAGCTGGAGGCGGAAGATACGACAAGTTAGTAGAGGTCTTAGGAGGGACAGATAAACCAGCTGTTGGTGTTGCTTTTGGCGTTGAAAGATTGATGAAGAAATTAGTTGAAAAAGGTAAATATCTTGTTTCCTTAAAACCAAATGTATATTTAGTACAAATAGGAGATCCGGCAAAAAGACTATCTTTTAAACTTTTAGAAGAGTTTCGTAAAGAAAACATTCTTCTTGGAGAAAGTTTAGGAAAAGAGAGTTTAAAAGCACAATTATCAACAGCAGATAAATTAGGTGTAAATTATGTTCTCATTCTTGGACAGCAGGAGGTTCTAGATGGTATGATAATTTTAAAGGATATGAGCTCAGGTATTCAAGAATTAATTCCTTTAGAAAAGATTATTGGTGAGGTTAAAAAGAGATTAAAAAAACAAAAGAAATAAACATTTTAAAATTAAGAATTATTTAAATTATGCCAATTACAGTAAAAAAAAGACAGGGAGAAAACGTAAATTCTTTTCTCGGCAGAGCGTTCAAAATCATTAAAAAAAGTGGTGTTCTTTTAGAAGCTCGTAAAAGAAGGTTTTATATTCCAAAGCCAAACAAAAGGAGCATGAAATTATCCGCTCTTCATAAAATCGCAGTTCTTAAAGAAGTAAATAGAAAAAGAAAAAAAGGAATACTTTAAAACGATGGTTTTCAAATCCGAAGTTTTAATATATAATTTAGATAGACAAGATATTCCTTCAAAAAGATTTTTTTACAGTATTGTTGAAAAATCTTTGGTACAGCTAAAGGAGAAAAAAAAGATATTTTTATCTTTAATTTTCATTAATTCTAAAAACATTCGTCGATTAAACAATTATTGGCGTGGTAAGAATAAAGCTACTACCGTTCTTTCTTTTCCTGCAGACGAGATTCTTTTGACAGAATCATTGGAAAAAGAAAAAATACTTGGGGATATTTTTCTTTGCCCTGAAGAAATAAAAAAACAAGTTAAAGAATTTGATATTTGTCTTGATTGTTTCTATCAAAAATTAGTTGTTCATGGCATTTTACATCTTTATGGTTACACTCATGGCAAGAAAAAAGATCGAATGAAAATGGAGCGTTTAGAAAATAAAATTTTACAAGTAATTAATAAGTAATTAGTAAATATGCGTTCTCATATTTTAGCAATAGATTTAGGTACTTCTAATATAAAAGCTTTAGTTGGCAAAGAAGATTCTGGTAATCAGAATATTGTTTTACCAGCTCACAGAAAATCCAGAGGTATTAAAAAAGGAGAGCTTGTGAACTTAGAAGAAGTTGCAGAAGAGTTAGATAATTTAGTTGCAGAAATTGAAGGAATGCTAAAAAATATTAATTTCAAGAAATCCATCGTAGGTATAGGAGGACCTAATTTAAAAACTCGTCTTTCTAAAGGCGTGGCTGTAGTTGCACGGCCAGATCAAGAGATTACTGAAGAAGATAAGGAAAGAGCTGATAAGGCTGCTCAAGCGTTTGCTCTTCCTCCTAACAGGACTTTAGTTCAAACTGTTTCAAGAAATTATATTGTTGATGGAGTAGCTAAAGTAAAAGATCCGGTAGGAATGAAAGGGTTAAAAATTGAAACGGAAAGTCTTTTAATTGATGCTTTTAGTCCTAACATTAATTATATTGACCGTTTAGGCGAAATGGTTAATTTAAAATTAAATCCAAAAGTTGTTTTACCATTTGCAGGAGCAGAAATTGCTCTTACTGATCAAGACAAGGATTTGGGGGCGATAGCCTTGGATTTAGGGGCTGGTACTACTAGCGCTTGTGTTTATGAAGATGATGAAATTTTAGATTTACAAGTATTTCCTATGGGTGGAGATAGTATTACAAATGATATCGCGGTAGGTTTAAAAACATATGTTGATATTGCTGAAAAGATAAAAGTCAACGAAGGCACGGCTTTCAAAAAGAAAATTGGCAAGAACGAAAATATAGATTTGAATGTTTATTTAGAAGACGCTGAATCTAGTGAAAAGATAAGCAAGAAGTTTTTATCAGAAATTATCGAAGCTCGTTTATCAGAGATTTTTGATTTAATAGTAAATAGATTAAAAGAAATTGATCGTTTTGGAAAACTTCCTGGTGGTGTAGTCCTTTATGGTGGGGGAGCTAAAATGCCTTTTATTATTGAGTTAGCTAAAGAAAAATTTAAACTTCCTGTAAGATTAGCTAATCCAGACATTGAATGGTATAGAGAAAATCCTGATTTATCTTTTATTCCTGTTTTAGGATTACTTAATTTAATATTAGGAAAGAAGAATGGTCCAATAGCAGAAAATAGATTTCTTGAAAAGATTTCTAATT
>CAZNBO010000024.1:4357-6553 GCA_964571515.1 uncultured Candidatus Saccharibacteria bacterium | reverse complement strand
GTGGACCCGATCGGACTCGAACCGACAACCTCCTGTATGCAACACAGGCGCTCTACCAATTAAGCTACGGGCCCTACATAAACTTTATGAGTGGGCGACACAAGGATCGAACTTGTGACCTCGTCTTTATCAGAGACGCGCTCTACCACTGAGCTAGTCGCCCATAAAAAGCTATTTATCTTGTAAAAACAATCTTTCCGCTTCAGAAATGTTAAAATGTATCGAAGAATTTTCTGGAGGTGCTGGCTTTAATACCAAATTAATATTTTTTATTAAAAAAGTCAAACTAAAAATTATTAAAAATCCACAAGCGATAATAATTATTAATCCTCCTGTTAAAAAGAATAAATTTTTCTTTTTAAGCTTTTGATAAAATTTTTTAAACATATTTAAATTATTATCGAAGATAGACCCTTCCTAAGATTTTAGTATTATACTCTTCAGAACTAGTTTGAGTTAATTCTATTTGATCCACACGAATTATATAATCTAAGGATTGAAACCCATCCAACCATTTCAAAATATTATTTTTTTCTCCAGAAAGAATTAAATTAAAACTATAATTTTTTGGTTCTTGTTCAGTTGCTTCATTTAACAATCCAAACCTAAAGCTTAAATTTAAATTACCTTGACTGGCTAAATTTTTTAAAACTTCTTCTAAGCTAACCATTTCTGTTTCTGTTGGTAGAGCATTTTTTAATTTTTCAAAATATACTAAGGACTTTGTATGCTCCCCTTCTAGCAAATAAATCCTATTTAGAATTGTTGCACGAGAAGCCACTTCTTGTCTATAAGAATTAATTTTAACTACCCTTTTTGAAATATCACTATAGAAATAATAAAACAGCCCTCCTAAAATCAAAATGATAGATAACGAAATACTTAAAATTAAAGTTAGTCTCTTTTTGAAATTATCCATTAGATTTAATTATATATTAACATATAGAAAAAAACAATAAAAATGACAGAATAATACGATTATGATATAATTTATGTATTATGCCCCACCAAGAAGAAAAAATCTATTTGAATGCTCTTAATGTAGTTTTTGAAAATGATTTTCTTAAATTGCTTCCTATTTTATCTGCTAGTAAGTCTTTTAAAGATTGTTGGAAAAAACTAAGTATTAAGCAAAAAGAACATATTGATCCTTGTAACGAATGGCAAAAATTACAAAAACAAAAAATTGACTTTATTCTCCCTTCAGAAAACAAATACCCATATTTATTAAAAGAAATTTCTTACGCTCCATCGTCATTTTATATCAAAGGAAAGATTCCTGAAAAAATGCCATGTATAGCTATTGTTGGAACAAGAAAGATAAGCCCTTATGGAAAATTAGTTACGGAAAAATTGGTTCAAAAATTAGTATATTATAATTTTGTTATAATAAGTGGTTTAGCTTATGGTATTGATACTATTGCCCATGAAACTGCTTTAAAAAATAAAGGTAAAACAATTGCTATTTTAGGATCAGGTTTAAATAAAATTTTTCCTTATAGTAATAGAAAATTAGCTCAAGAAATAATCAAACAAGGTGCATTAATTACAGAATATCCATTGGAATCTCCTCCTCTAAAACACTACTTTCCTTGGAGAAACAGGATAATTAGTGGGCTTTCTTTAGCTACCGTAGTAATAGAAGCTCCTGAAAGAAGCGGCGCTTTAATTACTGCTCGATTTGCATTAGAACAAAATAGAGAAGTTTTTGCTATTCCTGGTTCAATATTTAATGAAAATTCTATCGGAACTAATGATTTAATAAAACAAGGAGCAAAGCTAGTTTCTAAAATCGAAGATATTTTTGAGGAATTAAATATTCAACTCACTTTACCAATAGTAAAAGACACGCCTGTTCATAAAAAAGAATAAAAAATTTATAAACTTTTTTCTAAAAAAATCTCTTGCTATTGACAAAATTATAAAAAACCCTAATCTTTCTTCTAAAGAAGACTTTTGCTATTTTTAATAATAGAAACTTAATAAATCACAATTGCATTAAAATATAATAAAATATCATGAAATTAGTTATCGTTGAATCACCAACAAAAGCAAAAATCATTTCTCATTTCTTGGGAAAAGATTTTAATGTTGTTGCTTGCTATGGTCACGTTCGTGATCTCCCCAAATCTAAATTAGGGATTGATACAGAAGATAATTTTACTCCCCATTATATTATCCCGGTAAAAGCTAGAA
>CAZNBO010000024.1:0-4257 GCA_964571515.1 uncultured Candidatus Saccharibacteria bacterium | reverse complement strand
ATTGATACAGAAGATAATTTTACTCCCCATTATATTATCCCGGTAAAAGCTAGAAAAAAGGTAAACGAGATTAAAAAACTTGCTAAAAAAAGCGATCATATAATATTAGCATCGGATGAAGATAGAGAAGGAGAAGCTATTGCATTTCATCTAACACAAGTACTTGATATTAAAGAACAAAAGGTAGAAAGAATTGTTTTCCATGAGATCACTGAACCAGCTATAAAAAACGCTATTAAAAATCCTCGGGATATTAATTTAGATTTAGTAAATGCCCAGCAAACTAGAAGAATATTAGATCGTTTAGTAGGTTATGAATTGTCTCCTTTCTTATGGAAAAAAATAGTCAGAGGATTATCAGCTGGTAGAGTACAATCACCTGCTTTAAGATTAATAGTTGAAAGAGAAAAAGAAAGAGAGTCCTTCAAAGAAGAAAAATATTATACAATCTCCGCAATAATCCAAAAACAAGAAACCCCTGATGAATTCGAATCTGATTTATACAAAATTAATAATACTGCCATACCTAAACCAGGGATTAAATCTGAAAAAGAAATAAATGAAATTAAAGAGGATATTAATAAAAGAGATGCTTATGTTTTAGACGTAGTAATAAAAAAAATGAATCGTCATGCTGCCGCTCCGTTTACAACGAGTACCTTACAACAAGCATCATGGCAGTTACTTCATTTTTCTGTCAAGAAAACAATGTATTTAGCACAATCACTCTATGAAGGAAAAAAACTAGAAAAAGAACCTGTTGGGTTAATTACATATATGAGAACTGATTCTATAAATCTATCACCATTAGCCCTTAAAGCTGCCCATGATTTTCTAGAAACAAATTTAGGAAAAGAATATACCTTATCCCAACCACGAACTTTCAAAAAACAATCCCGTTTAGCCCAGGAAGCGCATGAAGCTATCCGTTGCACTAATCCCTTCTATACTCCAGAAAAAATAAAAAAATATCTTACAAAAGACGAATTGTCTTTGTACACACTTATTTGGGCAAGATTCTTAGCTAGTCAAATGCCTTCTGCAATTTTAGAAAAAACTTCAATCTCTGTTGAGTGCCAAGGAAAACAAGATAAATATTTATTTAAAAGTAATTTTTATAACTTAGATTTTGATGGATTTTTTAATATTTATCCTTATTCTAAACCATCTGATCTTCAAAAAAGACCTCTCTTAGAAACTAAAGAAAGATTAAAAATTAAAAAGATTACTTCAAAGGAACATCTTACCCAACCTCCTCCGCGTTTCAATGATGCATCTTTAGTAAAAACTTTAGAAAGCTTCGGTATTGGGCGACCTTCTACCTATTCCCCCATCATATCTGTATTACAACAAAGAGGTTATGTTATGAGAGATAAAGGCAAGGCTTTTGTTCCTACAGAAATTGGAATTTTAGTTAATGGTGTTTTATCAAAACACTTTTCAGATATTGTGGATTATAAATTCACATCTCAAATTGAAGAAAAATTAGATGATATCGCCTTAGGAAAATTAGACTGGGCAAGCATGGTAAAAGAATTTTATATTCCATTTAAAGATAATCTAGAAAAAAAATATATAGAAGTTTCTAAAGATGATTTAGCTCCTGTCGTTGAAACAAAAGAAAAATGTCCAAAATGCGGAAATAATTTAGTTCTAAAATTAGGAAAATATGGTAAATTTCTTGCTTGCTCTGATTGGCCTAAATGTTCTTTTACTAAATCTGTTAATAGTGAATTCTCTATGAAATGTCCGCAATGCAAAACAGGAGACATAATAATGAAAAGAAATAAAAGGGGGCAAATGTTTTATGCATGTTCTAGCTGGCCTAAATGTAACTTTGCGTCTTCATATAAACCCACAGGAGAAAATTGCCCAGAATGCGGCAAACCTCTTGTGGAAACAAAAACTAAAATAAAATGTTCTGATCGTAATTGCAATTATGAAATCCTTAAAACAGAAAATAATCCAGAATCTTAAAGATTCTACTAGCGAAAGAGAGTTAGATTTATTGGAAAAAGCTTTTGAGTTCGCTGAAAAATCCCATTTTGAACAAAAAAGAGAATCAGGAGAACCATTTATAAATCATCCATTACGAGTTGCCTTAACTATTAGTCAAATGAAGCTAGGTACTAATGCTGTAATTGCCAGCCTGCTTCATGATGTTGTTGAAGATTGTAAAGTTCCAATTTCAGAAATTAAATCTCAATTTAATGATGAGGTATCTTTTTTAGTTAATGGATTAACAAAAGTCAATCAAATTAAATACAAAGAAAATGATAATGTAGAAAAAGAAAATTTCAGGAATATGATTTTAGCAATGGCAAAAGATATAAGAATCATTCTTATTAAATTAGCCGATCGATTAGATAATATGAAAACTTTATGGCCACTAGAACCAATAAAGAGAAGGAAAAAATCATTAGAAACTTTGGAAATTCTTGCTCCATTAGCTTATCGTTTGGGGATGTCAGATATTGCAGCTCAATTAGAAGATCTTGCTTTTCCATATTCATATCCAGAAGAATATAGATTAAGTAAAAAAATAATAGGAAAAAGAAAAGAAGAATTAGAAAATTATCTTCAAGAACTAGTTCCATTAGTACAAAAAAAATTAAAAGAAAATAATTTAAATCCTCAAAAGATAAAGTCTCGAGCTAAACATTTATATAGTGTCTGGAGAAAACTGCAAAAAGAAGACATGGATATTAAAAGAATCTATGATTTGGTAGCAATGAGAATTATTATGCCAAACATAGAAGAATGTTATGGTGCTTTAGGAATTATTCACCAAATGTGGAAACCTGTTCCCGGTCGCTTTAAGGACTATATTGCTCTCCCAAAACCTAATGGATATCAAAGTTTGCATACTACTGTTTTTGCTAAAAATGAACGAATTGTAGAAATCCAAATTAGAACACCACAAATGGACGAAGAAGCAGAATGGGGCATTGCCGCACATTGGATTTATGGTGATTTAAAAGACAGCAAAAAATATAAAAAAAAGGGGAAGTTTAACCCTCCTAAGAAATTTTATTGGATAAACCAATTAAGAGATTGGCAAAAGAAATTTTATGATTCAAAAGAGTTTTTGAGTTCTCTAAAAGTTGATTTCTTTAAAGATAGGATATTTGTTTTAACACCTAAGGGAGATATTATTGATTTGCCTGATGGAGCTACTACAATTGATTTTGCCTATCAAATTCATACAGATGTTGGTAATCAGGCTGCTGGCGCTAAGATTAACGGCAGATTAGTATCACTAGATTACAAGTTACAATCAGGAGAAGTAGTAGAAATTATTAATAAAAAAAGGAAGTTACCGTCTTCCTCATGGTTAGAATTTGTTAAAATGACTGAAACTAAAAAAAAGATTCAAGACGCATTAAAGGGGAAAAATTCTATTTAAGATTTTGCTTAAATCTTCTTGAGAAAAAAACTTAATTTCAATTGCTCCTTGTCCACCTTTTTTCTTGATTAAAACAGGCGTTTGTAAAAAATCTTCTAATTTTTCTTTTACTTCCAAGTCTTCCGGATCTAAAGAAACATTTCGTCTTCTAGACAATGCTTCTTTTTTATTATCACTAAGATTGTTTTGTAAATAGTGTTGAGCTAATTCTAAAGATTCTCGCCCAGAAAGATTTTTAGATAAAATATCCTGCAGAAACAATCTTCTTTTTTCAGGGTTACTGAAAAGAAGAATTGCCCTGGCATGACCTTCATTAATTTTCCCTTGCTCTAACGCATATTGAGCTTCGTGTGATAGTTGGAGTAACCGTAAGGTATTAGCAATCACCTCCCTACTCTTACCTATTCTTGCTGCCAAAGCCTGTTGAGTAATACCAAACTCTTTAATTAATCGCGCGAACGCTTTTGCTTTAGATATTGGGGTTAAATCTTCACGTTGAATATTTTCTATTAAAGCTAATTCCAGTTTTTTCCGTTCATCCATCGGTTTTCTAATGATAACTGGGGCTGTTGGTAATCCTAACATTTTTGAAGCTAATAACCTCCTCTCTCCGGAAATTAATTGATATTCAACATTTGTTCCATATCCTGTTTCTTTTTCTTCTCTGGTGACAACTAAAGGCTCCAAAATTCCATGTTCCCGAATAGAATTAGCTAATTCTTTTATTGTCTCCTCTGAAAAAGTCTTTCGTGGCTGTTCAGGATTGGATTTAATTTTATCTACTTCAATATAAAAAACCTTATCTTCTAAAAGGTTAGAAGATGGGATAGGTTTATCTTGGATAATGGGTT
>CAZNBO010000023.1:0-7493 GCA_964571515.1 uncultured Candidatus Saccharibacteria bacterium | reverse complement strand
AAAAACTTCCGCCTCCAGATGCCAACTTGCAGGCGATATTTGATATTGGTCATGAGTTCGAACAATATGCCGAAAAAAGATTTCCAAATGGGATAACTCTTGGATTTAATAATTACGATGAATACTTATCTCTTCCAGAAAGAACAAAGAAGGCTCTAGACAATGGTGCTAAGACCATATTTCAAGGAAGGTTCGGAGCAGATGAGATTACTTGTATATGCGATGTTGTAGATCGAGTTAAGGGGAATGTAGTTGACCTCTATGAGATTAAATCCAGTACTAAAGTTAAGTCGGAGCATTATCCCGACCTAGCTTTTCAGGTGGTTGTTCTTGAATCAGCTGGTTTTAAAATACGCAAAATCGCGGTTATACATGTTAATAATAAATATGTAAGAGATGGAGAAGTTGATTTCACTAAATTATCAATCGCAACGGATATCACAAACGAAGTACGTGAAATAATCGAGGAGACTAAAAGCAATATCCAACTTGCCCTTAAAGTTATTAATCTATCCAAATTACCTGATCCATCTCCACGTTATGCTAAGTTTGGAGCGTTTAGTGAATGGCTGAAAATTTATAAAGCTTTAGGCAATAAAATTGAACCATACAGCATATATAATCTCATAGCTCCCAATACAAAACTCATAGGGGGTCTTGAAGATTTAGACATATCACTTATTAAAGATATACCTGAAGATTTTAAACTAACACCAAAACAATTAACACAAGTCATCGCAACTAAGAATAATAAACGCATAATTAATAAGGAAAAGATCAAAGATTTTATTAAAAATTTAACTTACCCTCTTTATTTCCTCGATTACGAGACGGCGATGAGTGTTGTCCCTCTCTATGATGGCACTAAATCGTACCAACAGATACCATTCCAATACTCTTTGCATATTATCGAGAAGAAAGGGGACGAACTTAAACATAGTGAATACTTGCATAGAAATAATAGCCATCCAGTTCCGGGTTTGTTAGATAAACTTAGTAAGGATATCGGTTCAACCGGCACTATTCTTGTTTGGTATAAATCCTTTGAAATGGGACGCAATAAAGAGATGGCACAGATGTTCCCAGAATTTAGCAACTTCTTAGAAGATGTAAATGATAGGGTGGTAGATTTGATGGAGCCGTTCGCAAGTGGATTGTTTGTAGATAAAGATTTCTTTGGTAGTGCATCTATCAAAAATGTTTTACCTACAATTGTTCCAAGTCTCAGCTATAAAAAGCTAGGTATTCAAGAAGGAGCTTCTGCTCAACGACTTTGGATGGATTCGGTTCTTCGAAATAAGAGTATTAATAAAGACAAATTATTTCATAATCTTATTGAGTATTGCAAGATGGATACTTTGGCTATGGTAGAAATTTGGAGAGTTCTTGTGGGTTTATAAGAATAGAAATGCTAACAGGTAGAATAAATGGTAATTTGGAGCTCGAAGAGTGGAGCGGATTTTTAAGAAGAATCGTCTCGTCAAAGAGGCGATTTTTTGATAGAATAAAAAAGAAATCAAAAGTTAGTAATTAATTAAAGCCGAGAAATTTATGTTAAGCAAGGCTAGCGATAAAAGTGAAGTTGTAGGACATCAGACGAGAAAGTTTTTTGAGAGATTTAAAAATGAATTTATCAATCAAGATTTCGAACAAGAAAATATCAAGTTGCTAGAACAGGTTAACCTAATGACACCAGAGAATATCCATTTTAATTCTTTCATGTACAAGCCTATTTTAGATATGCTAGATGAACATTTAAAAAATCTATATAGCAAAATAAGTAAATTGAAACAAAAATTATAAATTAACCAATTATATAAAAATGTCCAATAACAAACAAAAAATTAAATGTCCAAAATGTGGGGAATTAATCTCAATTGATGATGTTTTAACTCACCAAATAGGAGAGAAAATAAGAACAGAAATTGAGGTTGAACAAAAAACCAAAGAAACAAAAATCGCTGATCAGGAAAAAACTCTTGAAGAGCAGATTATTAAATTTGAAGAAGCAAAGAAAAATGCTCAAGTTGAAATCACAAAAAGAGTAGCGGAAAAACTGGCGACAGATAGGATTACGCTTTGGAAGCAAGCGCAGACAGAAGCGGGTAAAGAAAAAGAAGCAGAAAAGAAGATGCTTAAAGAGCAAATCGCAGAAAAGGACATAAAGCTTCAAAAAGCGAATGATAATGAGCTGGTTTTGCGTAAAGAAAAAATGAAACTTGAAGAAGATAAGAAAAATTTTGAAATCGAAAAACAAAGACAATTAGATAAGGAAAGAAGTAAAATTATAGAAGACGCTAGTAAAAAAGCTACGGAAGGCCAAAAGTATATTATCGCCCAACTTGAAAAGAAACTTACCGACGCTGGTAAGACTAACGAAGAAATGAAAAGAAAGTTGGAGCAAGGCTCGCAACAATCACAAGGCGAAGTTTTGGAGTTAGAGCTGGAGCGTTTATTAAAAGACAAATTTCCCGAAGACGAAATAGTACCCGTGCCAAAAGGCAAAAAGGGTGCTGATGTTATTCAAAAAATTTCCGACCGTTCCGGTCATCTATGCGGCCAAATTGTTTGGGAATCTAAAAAGACAAAGGCATGGAGTGAAGGCTGGATACAAAAATTAAAAGACGATCAAAGAGTAGTAAAGGCAGATTTAGCCGTTATTATTTCAAATGTTCTGCCAACTGATGTCGTAACTTTCGCTTTTCGTGATGGCGTTTGGATTTGCGATATAAAATTAGCTATTGCACTTGCGACAGCACTTAGAATGAATCTTGAATCGATAAACCGTGAAAGAACTATGTCTGTTGGAAAGAATGAAAAAATGGAAATCCTCTATACATATTTAACTGGCGTAGAGTTTAAACAAAGAGTCGAAGCTATAGTTGAAGCATTTTCAAATATGGATGAAGGACTAAAAAAAGAGAAAATGGCTTTTGAAAAAATTTGGGCTGAAAGAGAAAAACAGATTAAAAAAGTAATGGCTAATACGGTGGGCATGTACGGCGACTTAAGCGGTTTAGTTACTTTGCCACAAATAAAAACATTGGAGTTATCGGATGGCGAAACTAAAGAAGGTAAATAAATATATATATAATTTAAGGTAGTTTGCCGATCTCTAAAGTCGGCAAAAAATAAATATCATAACACGCGCATGGGAAGTATAAACTAGGTATTTTGAACCAAGCCCTCTTAAAGGAGTTTAAGGGGGTTTTTATTATATAAAACGGATTCTAACATCGTCCATTTCTCAGATCCAAAAAGGTTCCAACATCGTTCCATAGACTCAGCCGTTTTTTTATATTAGGACTGTGCATAATTAATTATTGACTCATAATCTATAATCTGGTATTATATACATAATAAGGATAACCTAAAAAGTCATTCTTTTTAAATTAAAATTAGTAAAAGTAACTTGAAAAATAAATAAATAAAAAATTTTAAATTTGGGGGTAAATAGAATGAAATGTTCAGTTATGAAGAGAGTAAAAAAAATGTTATGTGAGGCATCTAAAAATAGAAAAAACATTTTTTACTTAATTTCTAGGGAACAAGTAGAACAAGAAAATTTTGCAATATCCCTCTTTTCACCTGTTTTTGAAGAAATTAGTAGAAAAAACAAGAAAAGGAAGTAGGATAGAAATAAGATAAATAAAGAAAGGAGGTTAGGGATGAAATGTTTTATCGGGGTATTATTAATAATTGCAGGAGTCCTTCTTGGTTTTTATGTAGGTCTTTATCTTTGCTTCTATTGCGGTATTCTCCAAATTGTTAATGGCCTTCAAACTGATCCAATAAGTGGTAGAGAGATTGCTATGGGAGCAGTAAAAATTATGTGCTTTGCTTTAACTGGAGTAATTTCAGCGTTTATGCTAATTTCACCTGGTATGGCTATAATAGAGTCAGTGGCAAGAAGAAAAGGATGGTGGTGAGCTTTTAATAACTTAAATATAAATTAGGAGGTAAATGTTATGGAAAGATTATTGGTGACTCTTGAAAAGAAGGTATTACTTGGTAATGTAGGTAGACAAGAAAAAGAATTTCTGGTTTGTATGATGTGCCCAGATGGATCTATTGATGCTGTAAGTCCTTGTATCGATAGGGATCATATTCCAATACTAAAGAAAACATTAAAAAAAAGATTTCCTGAGGACGACATAAAGGTTTTAACAAACAAAACAAGAAGGATAGAGTAGATAAATTAGTTATATTAGTTATAAAGGAGGAGAAAGATGAAAAATCTCATAAAAGAAGGTCTTACAAATTTTGTAAAAAAGAACTATCTTAAAGAAAGATTAGGAAACAATGCAAAGCTTTCTGAGGATCAGGAAGAGATCAAAAAGAAAATTGTTGAAGGTGTTGATTATTTTTCGAAAAGAAGTATTGGACCAAATAAGGATGGTCTGATAACTATAGTTACAGATAAAGAGCTTTTCCTGATAAATAGAAAAGGGGACATTCTAGGCCCTTCATAAAATTCTGACTAGTTTTATTGTAAAGGAGGCGGAAAAATGAATGTGATTGCATCAAGTCTACCTGCTTTTTTCTGGGGCTCGTTCTTAATCACAATTTTTTATTTATTTCTAATCAAATTGTGATATAAGTAAAACCGCTTCTTCATTTACGTAAGTGTAGATGAATAAGCGGTTTTTAAATTGCTATCTTTGCTTTTTTATGATATGGTTTTAAAACAAAAATATTATGAATATTCTAAATACTCTCAAAAATATATACAAAGAACTTATCAAAAGGCGAATTATCGTTATTATTAGCGCCGTTGTTCTATTGATTATTGGCTTTTTTTCATTTAGAGGTAATAAAGAATCGGAATATAACTTAGCAACAGCTGAGATAGGGTCTATAAGAGAGGAAATTTCGGTTACAGGTAAAATAGAAGCTATCGAAAATATAGAATTGTCTTTTAGGGCTACTGGAAATGTATCCCAAGTTTTAATTGAAACAGGGGAAGAGGTTAAAAAAGGTCAAGTTTTAGCTAGTTTAGAAAATAATGATTTATGGGCTCAATTAAGACAAGTTAAAGCTAGTTTAGAAGCCGAAGAAGCTAGGTTAGATGAATTAAAAATAGGAACAAGACAAGGAACAATTGATATAAAACAAGTAGACCTTTCTAAATCCGAACAAGATTTAGATAATTATTACCAGGACGTCTTTAATTCTTTAAATGATTCTTACGCTAAAGCAGAAGAAGCTATAAAAATAGATATCAAGGATGTGTTTTTGGGAGCAGAAGGGGCAAATAGTTATGTATTAAATTTTGATACTTGTGTTTCTTCTGAAATATCTTCAGATGTTGGATATTTACGCTTATCATCTGAAAGAAAACTTAAAGAGTGGAAGAATGAATTAAGTGTTTTAAATAGTGATTCTTCTAAAGAAGAATTGAATCTGGCAACAAAGCATGCAAAAATATATTTATCAGTTTTTAAGAATTTTTTTGAAAAATTAGGGAATGTCTTATTAGCGGATTGTTCTTACAGTAATCCTTATCTTGATATTCACAGAGTAAATGCAAATCATGGTAGGAATCTTATTATTTCCGCAACAACGAATATTAATAATCTAGAACAGAATGTTGCTTCTCAAAAATTACTAGTTGAAAAAACACAGAGTGAGTTAGATCTTCTATTGTCTGGCTCTACAAAAGAGGCAATTTTAATTCAAGAATCAAAAGTAAAATCTGCGCAAGCCAATGTTTCTAATTACTATGCGCTTATAGAAAAAACAATTATTCGTGCTCCCATAGATGGTTTTATAGCTAAGAAAGAAATAAAAGAAGGAGAGATAGTATTAGCAAATGTTTCAGTAGTTAGCCTTATGACAGAAAAAGGATTACAGATTAAGACATATGTTCCTGAAGTTGACGTTTCTAAAGTTAAGATGGGGGACAGGGTTTTAATAACTCTAGACGCTTTTCCTCGGAAAGAATTTTTGGGAGAAATAGTACATATTGATTCTGCCGAGACCATTGCTGATGGCGTAGTTTATTATAAAGTAAAAAGTACAATTGATACTAAGGATACTAATGCTAAATCAGGAATGACTGCTGATATTATCATTATAACTGATTCAAAAGAAGACGTTTTGGTTATTCCAAGAAGAGCTGTGACAGAAAGAGAAGGAAAGAGCATAGTAAGAATTCCTGTTAATGGCGATTTTCAAGAAATTGAAGTTAAAACAGGCTTAGTAGGTGCTGATGGAAATATTGAAATTATATCTGGATTAAAAAAAGATGATAAAGTGATCACTTTTATCAAAAAATGATAATTTTATGATCGAAATAGAAAATCTTAAAAAAATTTATCGTAATGATTCTGTTGAAACCCCGGCTCTTCAAGGGGTTTCTTTTAAGATTAAGCAAGGGGAATTTGTTTCTATTATGGGACCTTCTGGTTCTGGAAAATCAACTTTAATGCACATAATGTGTTTTTTAGATAAACCAAGTTCAGGAATTTGTAAATTTGAAGGAAGTAGCATTGATAGTTTGACAGATGATGAATTAGCAAGAATCAGAAATAAAAAAATGGGCTTCGTCTTTCAATCTTATAATCTTTTATCCAAGACTACTGTTTTTGATAATGTGAGATTACCATTGATTTATACAGGTTTTTCCAAACAAAAAGAATATGATATGGCAAAAAAAGCTCTTGAATTGGTTGGTATTTTACATAGGGCTTCTCATTTTCCAAATCAACTTTCTGGCGGAGAGCAACAAAAGACAGCAATTGCTCGGGCGATAGTTAATCATCCATCTATAATCTTTGCAGATGAGCCAACTGGTAATTTAGATAGTAAATCTGGCCAACAAGTAATGGATATTTTTCAAAAACTTAATGATCAAGGTCATACTATAATTTTAGTTACCCACGAGCAGTATACTGCCGAAATGGCAAAAAGGATTATTTCATTAAAAGACGGAAAAATAGTTAGTGATGAATTGGTGAATTTAAGACATTATGCTAAAGATGGTTTAATTAAATAAAATTATGAAATTTACTAATTCTTTTAAGACAGCAATAATAGGATTGAAAACGAATAAGACACGTTCTTTTTTAACTGTTTTAGGAATTGTTATTGGAATAGCGTCAGTTATTTTAATGATGTCATTAGGAGATGGAGCTCAGAATTTAATTTTGCGACAAATTATGTCTATGGGGGCGAATAATGTTTATGTTGAACCAGGTGCTTTTTCAGGAGGAGGAGATATGACCCAACAAATGATGGAAGGAATGGAAGTAAAAACCTTTACTCTTAAGGACATAGAAGCAATTGCAAAAGACCCATTAGTGGAAATGGCTGCTCCAATAGTTGTTAGTGTAAGCAGGGTAGTTTATAAAAATAATGATGAAAAGATTACTTTCTTTGCTACTACTCCAGCATATAATAAAATAACCGATGCTCAAACCATCTTAGGTTCTAATTTTACCGATTTTGAAGTTCAGGGTATGTCAAAAGTGGCTGTTTTGGGATATAAAATA
>CAZNBO010000022.1:5897-8925 GCA_964571515.1 uncultured Candidatus Saccharibacteria bacterium | reverse complement strand
AACATATTATCCAGGGCTATACTATTAATCAGAGGCGTTTGTTGGAAACTCAATCTAAGTTTAATGAATTACAAAATACGATTGCTTTTCTCAAGGAAAAATCAAATAAGAAGATACTTAAGGGACAAGAAAAAGAGATTTTAGATTTATTAGGTAATTACGCCAAAACACTTACTATTTTAGCCGAATACGATAAAGGAAAAGTAAAAAAATCAAAAGGTAAAGAAGCAAAATTTGTTTTAGCATACAATCATTGCAAGAAAGTTATTGTTGTTTTAAAAAAAGATTTAGCAGAAAGAACGGAAGCTAGTGATTTTTTCGGTATTGAACCTGAGAAAAAACTTGAAAGCATCATTAAGAATTTATACCAGACATTTGACAAAAAAGAATTATATAAAACTATTGAAGAAAAAGCAGCTCATTTGCTTTATTTAGTTATTAAAGATCACCCATTTGTTGATGGTAATAAAAGAATTGGTTCATTTTTATTTGTTTATTTCTTAGATAAAAATGATTATCTTTATCGGAAGAATGGTGAAAAGAAAATAAATGATAATACTTTAGTTGCTTTAGCTCTTTTAGTTGCAGTAAGTAATCCTGTAGAAAAAGATATTTTAATTAGAATAATTATTAATCTTATAAATACTTAATATATTTTAAAATTAAAAAAAATAATTAAAAAAATATGAAATTAGATAAAAAAGTAGCTTTAATAACAGGAGGTTCAAGTGGTATTGGAAAAGCTATTGCTAAAAGGTTTTTAAATGAGGGGGCAAAGGTTGTAATTTTCGATATGGTAAAACCAGATTATGATGTGGATTTTTATCAGGTTGATGTGAGTAATGAAGAACAAATCAAAAAAGCGTTTGAGAAAATTGAAGATTTAGATATTGTTGTGAATAATGCTGGAATTTATTTTCAGGCTTCTGTTGAAGAAACATCGGAGGAACAATTAGATAAAATTATTGGTGTAAATTTTAAAGGAGCATATTTAATTTCTAAATATGCACTTCCTTTGATTAAAAAAAGTAAAGGTAATGTTATTAATATTTCTTCAGTTGTTGGGATTATTCCTGACCCAACATCACCGGCATATTGTTCAACCAAAGCAGCATTAATAATGCTTACTAAATGTATGGCTCGAGAATATGGAGTAAAAGGCGTGAGAGTAAATGCTATATTACCAGGTCCTATAGATACTCCATTATTAAGAAGATTTTTGTCTTCTGAAGAATCAATCCAAAAATACGCTGCGTTAAATCCTATGGGAAGAATTGGAAAGCCTGAAGAAATCGCAAACGTGGCAGTTTTCTTAGCGTCAGATGAAGCAAGTTATGTGACTGGTGGGATATATTCAGTTGATGGTGGGCAATCTTGTTAAAAATTAATTAAAAATATTATGGAAAATGATTTTGTAAAATATTTGTTTTTGTTTATTATTGGAATGATAGGAGTTTTTGTTGGTAGAAGAATGGCGATTAAAAGAATGATGAAAAAATCTTCATTAGATAAGAAAGATATGGTATAGTAATAAAATAAAGGTTTAAATATGTCTCAATATTATAATTCACAAAGAACAAAAAATTTATATAGTCCTAATTTAAAGGAGCCGTTTAGAATTTCACGATCAAAGATTGATTTGTTTTTAGGATGTCAGCGATGTTTTTATTTAGATAGAAAATTAGGAGTTGGACGACCTCCTGGTTATCCATTTAATTTAAATAATGCAGTTGATACTCTGCTTAAACAAGAATTTGATATTTATCGCGCCAAGGGCACAAAGCATCCTTTTATGGAGACTTATAAAATTGATGCTATTCCTTTTCAACATGAAAAAATGGAAGAGTGGCGTGATGCGAGAACAAGAGGAATAACTTATCTTCATAAACCAACAAATTTATTAATTACTGGTGGAGTTGATGATGTTTGGGTAAATCCTAAAGGAGAATTAATTATTGTTGATTACAAGGCAACATCAAAGCGTGGGCAAGTTAGTTTAGATGCTGGTTGGCAAATTGCTTATAAAAGACAAATGGAAATATATCAGTGGTTATTTAGACAAAACGGATTTAAGGTTTCTGATATTGGGTATTTTGTTTATTGTAATGGCAAAACAGATGTTAAAGCTTTTGATGGTAAATTAGAATTTGATATTACTGTAATACCTTATACAGGCGATGATTCTTGGATTGAAAAAACCATTCTTGATCTCCATAAGTGCTTGAATGGTAATGAAATTCCAAAAGCAAATCCTGATTGTGATTATTGTAGTTACGTTAAATCAGTGAAATCAAAAACAATAGAACCTACAAACGGAACATTGTTTTAAAAAAAGATGAATAAAAAGATACTTTTAATTGGTCTAATAATTATTTTGGTTTTAGTGGGAGTTATTGGATATCCTTTTATCACAGGGCAAGGTGAAACTATAACAGTAAAAATATTTTTTGGAAATGTTAAAGAAGACTCAGAAGTTTTAAATTGTGAGAAAGTTTATTCTGTAGAGAGGCAGGTTTTTAAAGAGAAAGCAATGATTCAATCTTTAGAAGAACTCTTAAAAGGGCCAACCCTAGAAGAACAAGAAAAGGGATATTTTACTAATATTAATTCTGGTGTGAATGTTAATAGTCTGATTGTAAAAGACGATATAGTCAAAGTTGATTTTGATGAACAATTGGAATATCAAATAGGTGGATCTTGCAGAGTAATGGCTATTCGTTCTCAAATTATGGGAACTTTAGTACAATTTTCTGAAATTAATAATGTTATAATTTCTATTAACGGTCGTACTGAAGATATTTTACAACCTTAAATATATCAAATGTTAATTAAAGTCAAAGTTTTCTCACACTCAAAAAAACGAGGAATAATAAAAAAATCCGAGGATAGTTTTGAAGTAAGAGTGAAAGTAAGACCATTACAAGGGAAAGCAAATAAAGAAGCAACTAAGGTATTAGCAGAATATTTTGAAATTCCAGAACCAAAAGTAAGATTGATTAAAGGATTCAGGCATACTAATAAAGTTTTT
>CAZNBO010000022.1:0-5797 GCA_964571515.1 uncultured Candidatus Saccharibacteria bacterium | reverse complement strand
TCCAGAACCAAAAGTAAGATTGATTAAAGGATTCAGGCATACTAATAAAGTTTTTTCCATATCAGAAATTAAATAAAATTAAAAAAGTCGAAAATAAATTAATTTAAATTTTAATAAAAAACATGACACAATCTTTATTTACTAGTTCTTTGGCATCAAATTCATGGTTTATCTGGCTGGTTCTTCTTTGGACTTTACCTTGGAAAGGCCTAGCTCTTTGGAAAGCAGCTAAGAATGAACATAAATGGTGGTTTATTGCTTTTTTAGTATTAAACTCAATGGCTATTCTTGAAATCGTTTACATTTTCTTTTTTAGTAAAAAGAAAGGGGTGATAGAGAAAAAAGAAGAAATAATAGAAAAACAAGAACAAGAGAAAACAGAAGAATAGTGATGATAAGGTAAAAACGCCCTAAAAGGGCGTTTTTTTTATTAACAGAGTAGTTTTGTGTGATATAATTAGGATATGGATTTCATAGATAAAAACAAACCATTAGCAGATAGAATGAGGCCAGATTGTCTGGGTGATTTTTTGGGCCAGGAAGAAATTATTGGTGAAGGAAAATTATTAAAACAGGCGATTGAATTTGATAAATTGCCTTCCATTATTTTATGGGGCCCTCCAGGAAGTGGTAAAACCACTTTAGCTTATATCATCGCTAAACAAACGAAGTCTGAATTTAAACAAATGAGCGCTGTTTCTAGCGGGATAAAAGATTTGCGAGAAGTAATAAAAGAAGCGGAAGAAAATAAAAGATTAGAAAAAAAGACGATTTTATTTATTGATGAAATTCATCGTTGGAATAAAGCGCAGCAAGATGGATTGCTTCCTCATATTGAGCAAGGATTAATAACTCTTATCGGAGCTACAACAGAAAATCCAAGTTTTGAAGTTATAGGGGCTTTACTTTCTCGTTGCAGGGTTTTTGTTTTAAAACAACTTAATAAATCTCAAATTTCAGAGATTATTAAAAGAGCGTTAAAAGATAAGAAAAAAGGATTAGGTAAATTAAATATAAAAATAGATAATAAAATAATTGATACTATTTCAGAGATGAGTAATGGGGACGCTCGTATTGCTCTTAATGTTTTAGAATATGCTTCTTCTATTTCAAATAAAGTTACACTAGATATTGTAAAAGACGCTTTTCAGAAGTCTAATTTGTTTTATGATAAAAATGGCGAAGAACATTATAATATAATTTCAGCTTTACACAAATCAATGCGTGGATCTGATGCTAATGCTGCTTTGTATTGGTTGGCAAGAATGTTAGAAGCAGGTGAGGATCCTCTGTATATAGCTAGAAGAATTGTGCGGTTTGCTTCAGAAGATATAGGTTTGTCTAATTCTCAGGCCTTAGAACAAGCGGTAGCCGCCTATCAAGCGTGTCATTTTATAGGAATGCCAGAATGTAACGTTATATTAGCCCAGGCAGTTGTTTATATGGCTAAATGTAAAAAATCAAATGATTTATATGTTGCTTATGAAAAGGCTGCTGAAGATGTGAAAAAATATGGAAATTTACCAGTACCTTTGCATATTCGCAATGCACCCACAAAATTAATGGAGGATTTAGAATATGGTAAAGGATATAAATACGGCCCAGATTTTGATTATAAAGAAAATCAAGAATATTTACCAAAAGAATTAAAAGATAAAAAGTATTTAGAATAAATCAGTAAGGACTTGACAAAGAAAGAATTAATAAAATGGATAAAATAGAAATTAGAGCTTATGCAAAAATCAATCTTACTTTAGATATTTTAGATAAGTTGCCTAATGGTTATCACAAAATCAATTCAACAGTTCAAGCAATCGATCTTTATGATACGCTTTTAATTTCTAAAACAGAAAATGGTTTTTATCTAAATAGTCAGGTTAGTTGTTCTAATGAAGAAAATTTAATAACAAAGGCATGGGAAAAAATGAGTGATTTTGTAAAAAGAAAATTATCATGCACAACTAATCTATTAAAAAATATTCCAGAAAGTGCTGGATTAGGGGGTGGTTCAAGCGATGCTGCAGCAACTTTGATTGCATTAAATAATCTTTTTAAATTAAATTTAAATCTTAAACAGCTTAGTAAAATAGGCGCACAGGTTGGAAGTGACGTGTCTTTTTTTATACATAACATAGCGACAGCTTTAGTTAATGGCACAGGTGAAGAAATAAAAAAATCAAATAGAAAATCTTCTAATTTTTATGTTTTGGCGAAGCCAAGCCAGGGGATTAATACACCTGAAATTTATTCATTATTTGATCAACATAATAGGAGCAAAAGTTTTTTTGAATTAGCGCAAAAAATTTGTCCAAGCGTGAAAACACTTTATTCATATTTTTCTTCAATATCAAATGATTGTGCTATGTCAGGCACTGGCCCAACAATATTTGCAGGATTTGATTCGTATGAGGATGCCTCGAAAGCCAAAAATAATTTTAGTAACGGAACATTTAAAGGAAATTTCTATATTTGTAAACCATCCAAAGAAACTTATAAAATTGTTTTTTAAAACTGATGAGATATAATAGATATTGAAATATTAAATATGTTTATATTATATAGTTTGATTTTTATAATCTCTTGCATTGCCCTTTATTTTTCAGGCAATTGGTTAATTGATGGATTAAAAAGAATTGGTAGATTTTTACGTTGGCGGGGATTTATCATCGCTTTTTTTGTTATGGCTTTTGCAGGTTCTTTGCCAAATCTTTTTGTCGGGATTAGTTCAGCTTTTCATAAAGTTCCGCAACTTTCTTTTGGCGATATTGTCGGAGGGAATTTAATTGATTTGACATTAGCAGTGGCTTTAGCTGTTTTAATTGGAAAAAACGCTATTCCTACTAAAGGCAAGATTTTAGAAAGAAGCGCTCTTTTGACAACTTTTGTTGCTATTTTACCTTTACTTTTAATATGGGACGGTGTATTGGGGAGAGGCGATGGGTTAATATTGCTTTCTGTTTTTGTTTTTTATATTCTTTGGCTTATTTTAAATAAAGAAAGATTCAGAAAATTTTCTGGAGACGAAGAAAAACAAATGCCAAGCATTTTAAAAGAATTTAAGGTTTTTATAAAAGACCTGGGATTAATAATTTTATCCGTAGTTTTTCTTTTATTAGCGGCAGAGGGTATAGTACAAAGCGCTAAATTCTTTGCTGTAACCTTGAATATTTCTTTACCTATTATTGGAATTTTAATTGTGGGATTAGGTAATACTTTGCCGGAAATTCGTTTTGCTATTGCGTCAGCCAAGGCCGGAAAAACAGAAATGATTTTAGGAAATTTAATGGGCGCTGTTATTATACCCGCTACTTTAGTTTTAGGCACAGTCGCTTTAATTTGTCCAATTATAATTCCTAATTTTACGCCTTTTGCTATTGCAAGAATCTTTCTAATAATTTCAGCAATAACTTTTTATCTCTTCACAAGAAGGCATAGAAAAATTACAAAAAAAGAGGCAATAGCTTTACTTTTACTTTATATTTCTTTTGTTATCATTGAGATTCTAATAAAATAACTTGACAAATCATTTTTCTTTGCTATACTAAAGATGCCGTTGTTTTGAGGAGCTTGCTCCAATTAACAGCGGCATTTTTTTATTCCCATGCATATTTTTAAATAGTTGGGGTTTCACATTAGGTTTATTTTTGATATGATATAATAAGTAATAAAAATGAAAAATAAATATATTGATTAATATGATTATTTTGAATCAAGTTAAAAAGAATCCTCAGGTGTTAGAATTTATTAAACAATCAGATGAGTCTTTAGCAGCAGCAGGATATACAGAACATAGCTTATCTCATGCCAAGATTGTTTCTGCTCGAGCAAGGACAATTGCTCAAGAAATTGGTTTTTCAAAAGAAGAACAGGAATTATCAGCTATTGCTGGTTTTTGTCATGATATGGGAAATTTTTTAAGCAGAAGCCATCATCATTATTTTGGCGCGTTATTATTCCATCAAGTTTTTAATCAAGATTTTGATCCAGAAGAATTAGGAATAATCATGAATGCAATTTCCAATCATGATAAAGATGAAATGAATTTTTCTAATATCATTACGGCAATAGTTGTTTTGGCTGACAAGACAGATGTGCGTCGTTCGAGAGTAGTTAATAAAAAACCCAAGGAAATAAAAGAGGATATACATGATAGAGTTAATTTTGCTACAAAAATATCAAGAGTAAGGATTAATAAGAAGAAAAAATTAATCACTTTAATTCTTAAGATTGATACTGGCTTCGTTCCAGTAATTGAATACTTTGAAATTTTTACAGACAGAATGGTTTATTGCAGAAAAGCGGCGAAATTTTTGGGATATAAGTTTGGTTTGATAATCAATAACTTTAAATTACTTTAAAATTAAAACGAAATGGCAGATTTATTTATTGTTGCCACTCCAATAGGAAATCTTGAAGATATTTCCTTACGAGCACTGCGCATTTTAAAAGAAGTTGATATTATCTTATGTGAAGATACTAGAGTGACAAGGAAATTATTATCGCGTTATGATATCAAGACTTCAGTTTTAAGTTATCATCAACACTCGAAACTTAAAAAAGTAAATTATATAGCCGATTTATTAGAAAAAGGAAAAAACTTAGCGTTAGTTTCTGATTCAGGAACTCCTGGAATTTCTGATCCAGGGAATAAATTAATAGAGTTTCTTGTTAAAGGAAATATTAACGTAGTAATTATTCCAATACCTGGTTGCTCAGCTTTAATAAGCGCCGCTTCTATTTCCGGCTTTCCAATGGATAAATTTTCTTTTCTTGGATTTCCTCCGCACAAGAAAAAAAGAAATAAATTTTTTGAAGAATTACTTCGTCATCTGGTAGATTTAAAACATCCTGTTATTTTTTATGAATCACCTCATAGAATTATTAAAACATTAGAAGAGATTGGTAATAAATCTCAAGAGGTTAATCTTAATCTACAAGTGATTGTTTGTCGGGAATTAACTAAAAAATTTGAAACAATTTACAGAGGAACAATCAATGAAGTGATAAAAAAGATAAAAGATGATAAAATAAAAGGAGAATTTACAATAATTATTTATAAAAATTATGTATAACTTGAAACAACTATGTCAACTCAAGCAAAAAGTGAGGGCATTAGAAGATGAAAAAAACAGAGTAGAAAGAGATTTAAGAAAGATAACAGTGGGCTATATTATTGCGGCCTTTGGTTTTGTAGCTGGTTTAGCTTGGAGGGATGTATCAATCGCTTTAGTAGAATATTTATTTCCAATGAGCAAAGATACTATTTTAGCTAAGTTTCTTTATGCAATTTTAGTCAGCATTGCATTGGCTTTTGCTAGTATCTATATACTGAGATTTATAGGTAAAACAAAGAAGAAAAAAGGCATCCGAGATATTAAGTGATAGATTATTTAAATAGAATTCTATATTTATGGAAAATTTAGTAATAGGAGATGAATTAGCTAAAAGATTAGCTCAGCAACTTAATTTGGATTTTGTTTTAATAGAAGACAGGGTTTTTCCCGATGGGGAAGTACAACCTCGATTAGAAAAGGAGAAAAAAGCTAATAAAGCTATTTTAATTTTTCAGAAAAAACAAAACGAAAATATTAATGCTTACTTAATTAAGTATTTTTTATTACTAAGAAAAGTAAAAGAACTTGCGCAAGAAACAATATGCATTATGCCTTATTTTCCTTATGCTCGTCAGGATTCTATTTTTCAAGAAGGAGAACCGCTTTCTTCATTATACATGGCTGAATTAATAGAAAAGAATGCAGATGTTTTTATTACCTGCAATATGCATGAGCATAGAAAA
>CAZNBO010000021.1:0-8928 GCA_964571515.1 uncultured Candidatus Saccharibacteria bacterium | reverse complement strand
AGAAAAAGCAAAATCAATTTCTCTTTCAGTGATTAACTTTTCTTGTTGATCCGTTGTTAATAAAGCTCCTATCAAACCAGCAGTCATTTCCGGAGTCAAAATCGACTCATTGGAAACTGGTACTAAATTTCCATCAATTCTTACTGTTGGATGTTTTCCAACACTTAAATGCAAATCCGATGCTCCCTGCTGAGCAGCTAAAATCATTAACTCTGCTAATTTATTTTGATAATCAATGGGCATACTTTTAAAAAATTAATACTTTGTATATATTGTACAATTATACCAAAGAAACATCAAGAAAGTATAGAGCTAAACCAAAAACAGCGACTACACCTGAGATAAGCCAGAATCGCATTGTCACTTTTGTTTCCGGCCAACCCTTGGCTTCAAAATGATGATGAATGGGAGAAGAAAGAAAAAGTTTTTTATGCATTATCTTTTTATAAATTTTTTGGATTATTACAGACAGGGATTCGACAACTAGAATAAAAGCAAAAAATGGAAGAAATAATGCGGTATCAGTTATCATTGCTACAACCCCCATTGTAATTCCCAAAGCCATAGCTCCGGTATCTCCCATAAAAAAACGAGCTGGATAAACATTAAACCAAAGAAAAGCTACGATAGTTCCAATAAGCACACTAAGAAAAGCAGCTAAATTATACATGCCTTGGGAAAAAGCTACGATTAATAAACAAGCAAATCCAATCAAGGATACTCCTCCTGCCAAACCGTCCAATCCGTCTGTCTCATTCATAGAAAACGTGGTAGCCACTAAAACAAAAACAAAGAAAAATATATACCAAATACCTAAACCTACTTCACCAAAAAAAGGAATATGTATTGCGCTTCTTTCTAACTTAGCCCAAAACCACCATGCACCAATTAAGGCAATCAATGTATAGATAATGAGTTTTTGTTTTACTTTTAATCCTCCTCCTTTTACTCCTATATGGAAAACCCCTAATAAATCATCTGTTAAACCAACAATAGCAGCACCGGCCATTGCTCCTAATGGCAACCATGTTTGAGAACGAGACAAGAAATTTAAAGCTCCAAAGAACCCATTGGTTATCTTAGAACAACAAAAAAACAAAAAGGTAACAACTAACGTGCATCCCCACATAAGAATACCACCCATAGTTGGAGTGCCTTCTTTCTTCTTGTGTAAAGAAATAAATACTGGAGCATTTTTATCTTCACGGATTTGTTTTCCTAAACTATATTTATAAAGAAAATGAGTGAGAATTGGAGTTAAAAGAATAGCTAAAATAGAAGAGAATACACCTAAAAATAAAATGCGGATAATTTGAAAAGATAGAGAATCAAAAATCATAAAATTATACTTTGTTCATTATTAATTGTTCTTTAACCCAATCGTAAAGCCTTACTGTGTCTCCAAAACGATCAGAAGAATTTAAAACTATAATTGCTACAACCATTTTATCATTTTTATCAGGAAAAGAAAATTCATAAATTGTTAAAAGACAATCTTTTGCTTCAGGAGTAGATCCTGTTTTCCCTCCCCATAAATTAGAAATCTCACCAACTAAAATATTAGTATTCTTTAAATTATGAACTATTTCTTTATCTACTGAATAAATGATATCTTCCTTCTTTCTAGTAATCTCCCCTATATATGAATAATTTTTATATATTTCTTGACTTAATTTAAATAAATCTTCAATACTAGTAAAATTCCCTTTTCTATCCAACCCACTGGCATCAAAAAATGCACTATTGAATAATTTAAATTCACGTGCTTTTTGGTTCATTAAGCCAACAAAACTTTCATTTCTTTTCTCTAATGCTTCTTCAAAGGCAATGGCCGCGTCATTAGAAGAAGAAATCAAAAGAACTTTTAATAAATCTCCTGCTTTAATCTTTTCATTAACAACTAATCCCCCTTCTTCTCCTTCAACACTAATTGCGTAAGGACTAATAACAATTTCTTCATCTAAAGAAAAATTCTCTGAAACAATTACTGCTGCCATCAATTTACTTAAAGAAGCAGGGAAAAGATGAAGATCACTATTTTTTTTAGCTAATAATTTACCTGAATTAATTTCTCCAACAAGATAAGAAACAGCGCTTATATCAACAGGAAGATTATTAATTTTAACATCAGCACCAATTAATAAATTATCTTTTTGTTGATTAAGAAAATGACCGTAAAATATTAAAAACAAACAAAAAATAAAAATTGTCCAAAAAGAATAAAATTTATTTGTTTTTCTTTCTAAATTCATCATATTGAGATAATTCCTTGGTACTACTTATTCCTAAATGTTGAAGAAACTCAAAAGAGATATTGTAAAGATATGCTTTGTATTTTTCAGTATGTGTAGAACGTTCAATTAATCCCCTTAAAAGAAGTTGATGAAGTATATAACTGGAATCCACTCCTCTAATTTCATTTATTCCTGCGCGTGTTATTGGCTCTCTATAGGCAATAATAGCTAAAGTTTCCTGGCTAGATGGGCTAAGATTTCCTTCAATAACTTCTTTCTTTAATTTCTGAATAAAAGAGGTTGATTCTGGAGCTGTAACCATCAACCATTGATTATTATTATTAATCAACCTTATCCCTCTATTCTGATTTTGAAATTCTTCTTTTAACTCCTCGAGAGTTCCTTTTATCTTTCCTTCTTTTTCATTAATAATTTGACCTAATCTTTTTACAGAAAGAGGTTCTCCAGCAGCAAAAAGTAAACTTTCTATTATTAGTTTGATATCCATATTGATCCAAAATTTTTTTCTTGTTTTATTTTTACTACATCTTCTTTAACTAAATAAAGAATAGCTAAAAAGGTAAGAACTAATTCAATTCTCTTATTCTTGTCGGGTACTAATTCTTCTAAATTATAATCTTTTCCTTGAGTTAATTTCTGCACTAGTTCTTTAATTCTTTGTTTAAGCGTTACAACTTTAGTAACTTTCTTTTCCTTAAGGGGAATTTCTTCTTCAAAAGATTCTAAAACTTTTTTAAAAGATTCTGATAAATTAGAAAGTGAAAAGTCGTGAGGTGGAGAAAATTTAGCCTCTGTATCTTTCCAAGGCAAGCGAGTAAAAAGATATGAACCTTTATTCCACTCTCCATACATTTTTATCCCCTGCTCTTTGTATATTTTATACAATTGCAAATGATTTTCTAAATCTAGTATTTCTTCTTGTTCCTCAATTTCTAATTCTAGTGTTGGTAAAAGAGATTTTGATTTTATTAGAAGAAGAGTAGAAGCGATAACTAAAAAGTCCGCTAATTCCTCAGGATGAACTAATTCTTGATTACCGATATAAGTCACGTAATCCTGAGTAACTTGAGCCAAAGAAATTTCGGTAATTTCCAAATTTTTCTTTTCTACTAATTGTAAAAGAAGATCTAATGGTCCAGAGAATTCTTTTGTAGTAATTTCGTACATATTATCTCATTTTTATTTCTGCAGAAAGTATTTTCTTAACATTATTTACTAAAAGGACTTTAAATCTTTGCTCTAGGTCTCTATAAAAATGGTAACTTTCTTTTTTGTATTCTACTAAAGGATCTTTTCCTCCATAAGCTCGAAGAGATGTAGAATCCCGCAAAAATTCCATTTTCTCAATATGTTCCAACCATAAAGTGTCTAACAATCTCAAAGCAACAGATTTTAATATTTCCAACAATTTTTCTTCTTCTATTACAGATACTCTTTCTTGAAAATCTTTTTCTGGGAATTCTTCATCTATTTCCAGGAAAAAATTTATAACATAATCTTTTAATTGATTATCCTCGGTTTTTTGCAATACATTATCTCTTATTTTATAAAATGCTGTTCGTTGTCTATTAATAACATCGTCATATTCTAAAACATGTTTCCTAATATCAAAATACAATCCTTCTATCTTTGATTGAGACATCTCTATGGATTTGGTAACCATTTTATGCTCAATTGGTTCATCTTCTGGCCAGCCTAATTTCTTCATCATCCCAGACAAATATTTAGGGGCAAAAACACGCATCAAAGCATCTTCTAGAGAAATAAAGAATTGAGAAAAACCTGGGTCTCCTTGCCTACCAGATCTTCCTCTTAACTGATCGTCAATTCGTCTGGCCTCATGTCTTTCGGTTCCTAAAACATAAAGACCACCTAATTCTAAAACTTTTGTTTTTTCTTCTTCATTAAGAGGATTACCTCCTAAAACAATGTCAACACCTCTACCAGCCATATTGGTAGCTACTGTGACAGCACTGAATTTACCTGCCTGAGCTATTATTTCTCCTTCCCTTTCATTATTCTTGGCATTTAAAACATTATGAGAAACACCTTCTCTTTTTAAATGTAAACTTAATAATTCGTTTTTCTCTACAGAAGGAGTTCCTATTAATATTGGCTGACCTTTTTCATTCCTTTCTTTTACTTCTTTTGCAATAGCTTTTAATTTACCTTCTTCTTTAGCATAAATTCTATCAGGCAAATCTTTTCTTACCATTGGTTTATTTGTTGGAATAACTATAACTTCCGCATCGTAAACTTTTTTAAATTCTTCTGCTGAAGTAATTGCGGTTCCAGTCATCCCTGATAATTTTTTATACATACGAAAATAATTTTGCAAAGTAATAGTTGCAACTGTTCTACTTTCTCTTTGTATTTGAACTCTTTCTTTTGCTTCTAAAGCCTGATGAAGGCCACCAGAATATCTACGTCCAGGTAAAAGCCTGCCCGTAAATTCATCGACAATAATCACTTTCCCATCTTTTATTAAATAATCACGGTCTTTTAAAAAAAGATAATTAGCTTTTAATGCTGTTTCTAAATGATGTACATATAATAATCCTTTCTCATCAAAAATATTAAATCCAAAAATCTTCTCTATTTTATTAAGCCCTTCTTCAGTTAAATTTACTGCCTTATCTTTTTCATCTATTATAAAATCCCAATCTTTTTTAAGCTTTGGGACTATTTGAGTAAATTCTTGATATAGTTTTGCTGCTTGTTGATCTGGAACAGATATGATAAGAGGAGTCCTGGCTTCATCAATTAAAACACTGTCCACTTCATCAATAATGATATAATTATGCCCTCTCTGAACTTTTTCTTTTAAAGAAGAAATTAAATGATCGCGCAAATAATCAAATCCAAATTCTGTGTTAGTTCCATAGGTAATATCTGCCAAATACGCTTCTTTTCTATCAACAGGACGTAAAAATTCTTCAAACACTTTAAATGATCCTATTTCATCTCTTTTTTCGTCTAATTCTTCTCTCTCTTTTTTTGTATCCAATTTATATTCAGGATCATAAATATATGCTCCATCATGCCCTAAACATCCAACAGTTAGCCCTAAATATTCATAAATCTGCCCCATCCAGACAGCATCTCTTTTTGATAAATAATCATTAACAGTAACAATATGCACCCCTTTACCTTCTATAGCATTTAATACTACCGGTAAAGTAGCGGCCAAAGTTTTACCTTCTCCCGTTTTCATCTCAATTATCTTCTCGTCATGTAATGCAATACCTCCTAATAGCTGAACATCAAAATGCCTTTGCTTTAAAGTACGCAAACTTGTTTCCCGCGTTAAAGAAAAAACCTCTGGAAGAATTTCATTTAAAGAAGCTCCTTGTTCAACCTCTTTTTTTAATTCATTAATTCTTTTAGGAAATTCTTCTTGAGACAATTGATGAATTTCTTTTTCTTTTCCGTTAATCTCGGCAATAATTTTTGCTTTTTGCTTTTGATAACGAACACTGGGATGAGGAAAAAAAATATCTAATAAAGACACAATGGAAATTTTAATTAAATTCTAATTTGTTTTCTACTAAATAAGATTATAAATGAAGCTTGTCTTTCAAAGCACGTGCTAATCTTCTAAAACGACCTTTCTTTAATTCTCTATTCTTAACAATTAAACTCTTTAATTTATCTTTTAGTTTATCTGTCGTTTCTTCAATATTACTTCCTTGCACTTTGCATATAATATCTTTTCCTGGAATAGCAAAATTAGCTTCAGCAAAAAAAATCTCTCCAGTTTCTTGTCTTGAAACAATTTTGCCTATTGTAATTGTTAATAAAGATCTTTCTCCATAACGTTGACTAATTTTTTCTAAATCCTTTAATTTCTCTTCTAATTCTTCTCTCTGTTGATTTAATAACTCAATATCTACTGGTATAATTTTTATATTCATAAATATTAATAGATTATTTACTTAAATCTTACCTAAAAAGAAGCTATAAAGCAAACCCCGTCCTTTCTGAGAAAGGACGGGGAACCATAATCTTATTAAAGGCTATCTTCTCTTTTTAGCTTTTTTTATTGTTCTTTTAACCTTCTTAGTAGCTTTTCTCTTTCTTTTAGCAGGTTTTTTAACTTTCTTGACTCTCTTTCTAGTAGCTTTTTTAACTCCTTTCTTTACAACTCTTTTCTTTGCAACTTTTTTCTTTGCTGGTTTTCTCTTTGCGACTTTTCTCTTTACTGGTTTCCTCTTTACAACTTTTCTTTTTACAGGCTTTCTTTTCGCTGGTTTTCTTTTTGCAGCTTTTTTAATTTTTCTTTTAGTCATGTTTTTTATTTTTTTTAAAATCAAGCAGCCGACCGGCTTTAAAAAGTGATAACAGCCTATTCATAAATGAACACTGCTTGCACTTGTAATTAATTTTAAATTTTTAAAACTAATCTTGAATTAAATAATTAAATTTATTTAAAATTATAAATTCAAAACTGATTTCTTAATATAATTTTAACTCTTATAAAAGTTATGTCAATAGTGGATAACAATAATTTCTTCTTTTAATTTAATTCTAAATTTTTTATAAACTTTTTCCTTACAAATATTAATTAAACGCAACACATCTTTTGTTTTTGCATTTTTAATATTAATAATTACATTGGCGTGAAAATTAGAAATCATTGCTCCGCCAGATTTTTTTCCTTTTAGATTACATTTTTCAATAAACCAACCAACAGAAATTTTTCCTTTCTTAATAGTTGCTCCTTTCCTGTATTTACGTGGCAATCCTTTAGCAAAAATATTTTTAAAGACACTCCCTGCTGAAGGGTATTCAAATATACCTGCCTCATCTTTATATTCCCAATAATTTTTGGATTTTTCCATTATTTTTACTTTATTTCCCTTTTTGGTAAAAATTTCGACTTCCCAAATAATTTCTTTCTTTTTTTTATAAACACTTTCTCTGTATTTAAATTTAGAATCCTTTTGAGAATATATTTTTTCTTTGTATGTTTCCAAATCTATGGTTTTAACTTTTTTTATAAAATTTCCAAAATGATAACCAAAACCACCTGCATTACAAAAAACCGCTCCACCGATTGTTGCTGGAATTCCATTAGTCCATTCCAAACCTTCAAATCCTTTCTGTAACAATTCAATTAACATCATTCCTGATCCGACAATAATTGTTTTTTTATTTATCTTTTTTATTTTATTATTTTCTATTTTAATTACTATCCCCTGATATTTTTGATCAGGAAATAAAATATTAGAGCCATTCCCTAAAATAAAAATGGGCAAAGAATTTTCTTTTGCCCAATGTAAAGTTTTTATTAATTTATCTTTTGAAGATATTTTTGTAAAATATTTCGTTTTTCCATTAATACGAAAAGTATTGTAATGCTTCAACGAAACGTCTTTTTTTATCCAACTAAGCGTTTTCATAACAAATGGGGCCTGGAAGGGTATACTCCTATACTATTTGTTATAAGTGAGTGCTCAGCCTCCAGAACCCCAATAAAGTTTAAGCGTATTAAATCAACAAGTCAAGAAGAATAAAGAATAAAAAAATTCCCGCTCTGTAAACAGAACGGGAATGCAACAAATAGTTGGGTTATTTTAATAAAAAACAAAGTTTTTTCTTAAAACAACAAGCTCTCACTTGATTCTTATTATACTCTATTTCTACGTAAAAATCAACCCCCCTTAATGAGTAGGGATTTCAAAAGGTATGCGCCAGGCTTTTAAAGCTATAATAACATCAAAAAATATACTCCCGTTCTTAAGATAATAAAAGTCGTATTTCAATTTTTCCTGCGCATCCTCTACTGAAGAGCTATGTGGATAATTAATCTGCGCCCAACCAATCACTCCTGGTTTAATTAATAGACGAAACTGATAAAATGGAATTTTTTTCTTAAACAGGTCAACTAATTTCTTTTCTTCTGGTCTAGGCCCAACAAAAGAAACATCACCTTTAATGATATTTAAAACTTGAGGAATTTCATCTAGATGCAAAAATCTAAGAATTTTTCCAATTCGAGTAATACGAGGATCATTCTCTAGCGTCCACGAAGGACCAATCTTATCTGATTTATCAAACATTGTCCTGAATTTATAGATATGAAACTTTTTATCTTTTGATCCAATGCGTACTGATTTATGTAAAATTGGCCCATTGGAATCTAATACAATCAATAACGCAATAATAGGCCAAAGTGGCAAAGAAAGAATAAACAACATTAAGCCTCCATAAACATCAGAAATTCTTTTTAATGTTTGGTATAGTTTCCAATTCTTACTATAATAATTTTCTAAAAACCATGACGGCGAAAGAAGCTTAACTGGAATCTTTTGCAAAACAGATTCATAAAAATCAATAATATCAACTACTTTTAATTTAAGCCTAGCGTCAGGAACATACGAAAGCAAAGGGTCAAACAAATTAGAATCAATCACAAATAAATCAATATCATTTTCTTCTAATTCTTTTGTTGTTCGATCTATTTCTTCAGGAGATAAAACCTTAATTACATCATATCCAATCTGAGGATGTTTTTTTAAAAACATATTTATTTCACTAGCTTCTTTTGTTTTAGAAATAATTAAAACATTAATTCTAGGAATCTTTATAATACGATTGAAAATAATCCTCCAAATTAGAAAAAGAATAAAAGAAAATGTGATGGTTAAAAACAAGACCCTTTTTGGAGCAA
>CAZNBO010000020.1:0-9452 GCA_964571515.1 uncultured Candidatus Saccharibacteria bacterium | reverse complement strand
GCAAAACGATCATGCATTTTATCATCTACTGTAAAAATTTTATCTCTAAATAATTCAGGGAATCTTACTTTTGTCCCAAATGGCAAAAAGTTAGATGCGACAATTCCATCGTAAACCCATGCTCCAGAAGCAGTAATAAATGGGGAATCATCAGTTTGGTCGGGAGTGGAAGAATAAGCTGTTACAGTAATTCTTTTTGTTCGGACTGCAGTTTCTATAGAGTTTATAGCCGAAAAGAACGTATCATTTGAATTGTAATATTCTCCATTGTCATTACTAATAATTTCCTGTTGGGAATCATTTATAATAATAGATGGTGATCCCTCTACTAATAAACCTGACCAAGGGCTAAAAAAACTGAAACATAAGACAGTAGCAAGAAGCCCGGTTTTTAAGACTTTACTTAATGCATTCATAATTTTTTATTTTCGTATTATTTGTATTAAAAAACCTCCTTTTCAGGAGACTTTTTAAATTGTAGCACATATAAACAATTTTTGTCAAGAGCTGGGTTGCATTTTTTGCTTTTTTCAGATAAGCTTATTCTGTAAAATATTTATTGCAATAAATTTAGGAGAGGTGCCTGAGTCTGGTTGAAAGGGGGAGTTTGCTAAACTTCTATAGGGTGTAATAGCTCTATCATGGGTTCAAATCCCATCCTCTCCGCTAATTAAAGCCCATTAAGGGCTTTTTATTTTTTCTAATGTTGCTTTAATAAAAAGATTATGATAATATTAAAACATGCTTACTACCAAACAAAAAGAAAAAGTTATTGAAGAATTTGCTACCCATAAAAAAGATACTGGGTCACCCGAAGTACAGATTGCTTTATTAACAAAAGAAATAAAATTATTAAGCAAGCATTTAAAGAAGCATCCTAAAGACTACCATTCCAGGAGAGGGCTTTTAGGCATGGTTTCTGGTAGAAGGAGGCTTTTATCTTATTTAAAGGAAGAGTCAGTTCGTCGTTATAATAAAACAGTGAAGAAGCTCGGATTATAATTTATGATTATTAGACATAAAAATCAGCGCGTAGCGGTTTTGATGGATGTTCAAAATCTTTATCATTCTGCAAAAAATCTTTATGGCGCTAGAGTAAATTTTAAGAATCTTCTTTTAGAAGCAACAGCTGGTCGTCAATTAATCAGGGCAATTGCATATGCTACTAAAGCAGATGAGCCTGGCGAAGGTTCTTTTTTTGATGCCTTAGAAAAAGCTGGTATCGAAGTACGATTAAAAGACTTACAAGTGTATCCCGATGGAACAAAAAAAGGAGATTGGGATGTTGGTTTGGCAGTAGATGCTGTTAGACTATGTTCCAATGTAGATGTAATAATTATAGTCAGTGGAGACGGAGATTTCATCCCTCTAGTGGAATATCTAAAAGCATTAGGAAAACACGTAGAGATGATAGCCTTTGGAAAAACTTCCTCTTATCATTTAAAAGAATTAGTTGATGAGTTTACAGACTTAGATGCTCGTGCAGATTATTTTCTTTTTAAATCCAAAAAACAGGGTTTTGTAAAAAAGTTACCTAATATTATTAAAATTAAATTAAAAAAATAAAACAAATAAATAGAATAATGCTAATGAAAAAAAAACAATACGAATTAAAAATCGGAAATAAAATTATTAATGTTGAATTCTCTAATCTTGCAGAACAATCTAATGGTTCAGTCGTTGTAAGAATGGGCGATACCGTTGTATTAGCTTCTGCTGTAATGGGTAAAAAAGATAGAATAGATTTAGATTATTTCCCTCTTATGGTTAATTATGAAGAAAAATATTATGCTGCCGGTAAAATTTATGGTAGCCGTTTTTTAAGAAGAGAATCTCGTCCATCAGAAAGTGCTATTTTAACAAGTCGACTTATAGATAGAACTATTAGACCTCTTTTCCCAGCTAATATGAGAAGAGATGTTCAATTAGTAATTACTTGTTTGTCTATTGATGAAGAGAATGATCCAGATATTTTAGGGATCATTGCTGCATCATTAGCATTAGGTACTTCTAATATTCCGTGGCAAGGACCAGTAGCAGCATTAAGAATTAGTTGGTCAGAAAAGGCTGGATTTATAATAGATTCTACCTATGAAGAAAGAAAAGAAGCGTCATTAAATACAGTAATTTCAGGCCCTGATAATGTAATAAATATGTTAGAAGCAGAAGCTAAAGAAGTTTCTGAAGATATCATTAATGAGGCCATGAAAATGGCTCAGAATGAAATCATAGAACTTAATAAACAATTGAATAAGATTATTGCTGATATAGGTTCTCCTAAAACAGAAATTGTTTTAAAGGAATGCGACAAAGATATTGAGAAAGAAGTGAAAGGCTTTTTAGAAGGAAAATTAGAATCTTCTCTTTATATTAAAGACAAAACAGAAAGAGATGATAAATTATTCATTTTAAAAGAAGAATTAATGGATTTTCTTAAGAGTAAGGATTACTCTGGGGAAAAATTAGAAAATGTTGAGTCTATTCTTGAGCAAGAAATAGACAGAGTTGTTCATAAAAATATTTTAGAAAAAGAACAAAGACCTGATTCACGAAAATTAGATGAAATTAGGCCTTTAGAAGTAGCTATTGATATTTTGCCTCGCCCACATGGTTCAGCTTTATTTATGAGAGGGAAAACTCACGTTTTATCAGTTGTTACATTAGGAGCTCCAGGGGATGTTTTACTTTTACAGGGGATGGAAGTAACTGGAGAAAAAAGATTTTTGCATCACTATAATTTTCCTGCTTATTCTTCGGGAGAAGTAGGACCTTTAAGGGGTCCGGGCAGAAGAGAAATTGGGCATGGCGCTTTAGGAGAAAAAGCAATTTTACCAATGATTCCTTCGCAAGAAGAATTTCCTTATACCATTCGTGTGGTCTCAGAAATTTTATCTTCAAATGGATCTACATCAATGGCAGCTACTTGTGCTTCATCTTTATCCTTAATGGCTAGTGGGGTTCCAATAAAAGAACATGTTGCTGGAATTGCTATGGGTTTGATAATGGGTGAAGAAAACAAATATAAAATTTTAACTGATATTCAAGGACCCGAAGATCATTATGGAGATATGGATTTTAAAGTTACCGGAACTAAAAATGGGGTGACTGCTTTACAAATGGATGTGAAAATGAAGGGTGTAGAATCAAAGATTTTGGAAGAAATTTTAATTAAAGCGAAAGAAGCAAGACTTTTCATTTTAGGAAAAATGAACGAAGTTATCTCTGAACCAAGGAAAAATCTCTCTCCTTTTGCTCCAAGAATATTTACTCTTAAGATAAAACAAGAACAGATAGGCAGTCTTATTGGTCCTGGAGGTAAGATTATAAATAAAATTATTGAAGAGACTGGTGCTGCTATTGATATTAATGATGATGGAACTATTTTTGTGACAGCTCCTGATGAAGAAAAAGCTCAATCAGCTATTGTTAAAATTAAAGAAGTAACCAAAGAATTTTTAGCAGGAGAAATAGTTACTGGAAAAGTATTAGAAATTAGGGATTTTGGTGCTATTATAAGTTTAGGTGGTCGCAAAGAAGGATTACTTCATATCTCTGAATTGGCTCCACGTCATGTAGATAAAGTTGAAGACGTAGTTCATCAAGGTGATGTATTGAAATTAAAGATTAAAAAAGTAGAACCTAATGGTAAAATTTCTCTTTCTTTAAAAGATGTAACTGATTCAGAAAATTCAAGGAACGGAAAAGACGGAGAAAAAAATATAAAATAAAAATAGATTTTCTTGACATTTATTTTTGTGATATAATAAGTATAAGGAATTCTAAAATTTTAATTTTTAAAAAACATGCCAGAAAATTTTTCACCCTCAAATCTTTCTAATGAAAATACTAAAAAAGCTCCTGGACAAATTCCTGGACAACAGGGACCAGAGCAAAGATTTTCTCCTCCACCTTCAAATGTTTTTATTAGAACATCAGAATCAGATTTAAAAAAGATTAAATCTGAAGGAGGGGCAATTTCAGGAATGCCATCTTTGTCACATACTCCACCTCCTCCACCTCCTCAAGCTTCTCCTCTATCTCCGTCGCCTGATACTTCTGCCTATATTCCACCCATAGAACAAACACCTAATACACAACCAGAACTTGGTATACAGCCAGAACCAGCTTTTTCTGATTCCGAACCTTCTTTTGCGCCAGAACAGCCAGTTGGGATGTCTGAATTTCCAATTGCTGAAGCAGAACCTCCACAGAAAAATAAATTATTACCTTTTATTATTATAGGAGGACTGATTGTAGCAGTAGTTGCACTAGGATATTTTTATCTTTGGCCTAAATTTTTTCAAGCTAAACCTGTTGTTATTACTCCAACAACGAGTACAAGCATGATGACAACTACTACAACTTTAGTTGCTTCGCCATATCCTCAGGTAAGCGGCCCATTTCAGAAATCTCTTTTTAATATAGGAATTAGCGGGTCAGATGTTGTTATTTCCATAAAAGATGCAGCTATTTCTGAATTAGCTTCTCCTGGAACTTTTAAAATTCTTATTCCTAAGGTACACAATGATCCTCTTACAAATGAAGAAGTCGTGCTTTCTTTTATCCCGCAGTTACCAATGAGGTTAAAGCCTTATATGTTGGCTCGTAAATATTTAACTTACTCTTATTACGGAGAAGTTAATCCATCTCTTGGTCTAATTATTGATATTGGGGAAGAGAATAAGGGAGAAGTCAAATCCATCTTTTTAGCTTGGGAGAATAGACTTGGAATTTTGAATGACCTGAAAGAGCTCTTTCTCATCAGCATTCCTAAAAAGACAGCAAATGATTTTAAAGAGACCACTAATGCAGGAGCAGAAATTCGTTACTTTACTTATTCTGGAGAAGAAGCAGCTATTACTTACTCTTTTTATGATAAATATTTAATAATGAGTTCATCCTTAGAATCAGTTAATAGTGCTATCTCTCATCTTCAGGGGATAACTGAACCAATCTACCCATAAATTGCTTTTTAGTTTAATTTAAGATAAAATAGTATTGCTATGAATAAATTAGCCAAGTCTTTTTTAATAGTGCTTATCCTTTTTCTGGCTCTTTCTTTGTTATTTTCTGCAATTGGAGGCAATTCTTTAGAAACAAAAGAAGTAAGTTTTTCTGAAGCAATTCAAGTTTTAAGGGAACAAGAAGTAACAAAAATTGTAATTCATCCTAGCCGTATTAATATTTTTCTTCAGGATGACAATGTTTTAATTACAGAAAGAGAATTGAACGTTTCTTTTTTAGAGACTCTTCAAAGTTTTGGATTTTCTCCAGAAGAAATATCTGCTTTAAATATAGAAATTGAAGGTGATGGTGCCTCCGCTATTTTCTTTACTATAATATTACCAATACTTATTCCAATTCTCTTAATAGGATTTTTGTTGTTTTATTCTCTCCGTCGAGCTAATAAAGGAGCAATGCAGATTTTTTCATTTTCTCGTTCTAATATTAAATTATTTTCTCCTTCTAAAGATAGCATTACTTTTAAAGATGTAGCTGGCTTAAAAGAAACGAAGGAAGAATTAAAAGAAGTTGTTGAATTTTTAAAAACTCCAAAAAAATTTCATGATTTAGGGGCTAAAATTCCTCGCGGAGTTTTATTAATGGGTCCTCCGGGATCTGGAAAAACACTTTTAGCTCGAGCAGTGGCAGGAGAAGCAAAAGTTCCTTTTTTCCATATTTCTGGCTCAGAATTTGTGGAAATGTTTGTTGGAGTAGGAGCTAGTCGGGTAAGAGACACTTTTGCTACAGCTAAAAAAGCAGCTCCTTCAATTTTATTTATTGATGAAATAGACGCTATTGGTAGGGTAAGAGGTGCTGGCATTGGTGGGGGGCACGACGAAAGAGAACAAACATTGAATCAAATTTTAGTAGAAATGGATGGTTTTGATAGAGACACTAAAACCATAGTAATTGCTGCGACAAACAGACCAGATGTGTTAGACCCTGCTTTATTACGACCAGGACGTTTTGATAGGCGGGTAGTTTTAGATTTACCTTGTATTGATGATAGGGAGAAAATATTAAAAATTCATATTCGAGGCAAAAGCATGGCTCCATTAGTTAATTTAAGAGAAATAGCAGAACGAACCCCAGGTTTTTCCGGTGCTGATTTAGATAATTTAACAAATGAAGCTGCTATTTTAGCAGCTAGAAGAAATCAAAAAAATATTACTCAGCAAGAATTATTAGATTCTATAGAAAAAGTTATTTTAGGGCCGGAAAGGAGAAGTAGGATTTTAACGGAGAAAGAAAAAGAAGTAACTGCTTATCATGAAGCCGGGCATGCTTTAATATCTGCTTTATTTCCTGATACAGCTTCTGTAAGAAAAATTTCTATTATAACGAGAGGAAGGGCAGCTGGTTATACAATGAGAATGCCTACTGAAGAAAGATACATGAAAACTAGCTCAGAATTTTTAGATGATATATCGGTTCTTCTGGGAGGTTACGTAGCTGAGGAAGTTAAATTTAAAGAAATATCAACTGGTGCTGCTAATGATTTAAAGGAAGCGACAAATATAGCGAGGGCATTAGTGACTAAATATGGTATGAGTAAAAAAATTGGACCAATTTCTTTTGGAAAAACAGAGGAATTAGTATTTTTAGGTAAAGAAATTGCTACCGAAAGAGAATATTCTGAAGAGACAGCAGCTAAAATAGATAAAGAAGTAACGAGCATTCTTAAAAAGTGCTATAATCGCACAAAGAAATCACTTAAGAAAAACAAAGATAAACTCGAACGAATTACCAAAGAATTAATTAAAAAAGAAACTTTGGAAAAAGAAGAATTTGAAAAATTAATGAAATAACAAGAGTTTTTTGCTTGTTCTTTAAAAATATTAGTATTATAATGAACCTAGGACTGAGTAGTAGGTAAACATAATCTAAAGGTTTAATTATGGCACGTTTCAAAGATCGCGAAAAAGCAATAATTTTGAGAAAGCAAGGAATGAGTTATAGCCAGATAAAGAAAATTTTAAAAGTAGGTAAAAGTACTTTGAGCACTTGGTTGAAGGATTATCCTTTATCAAAACAAAGAATTAGAGAACTCAGAGATTGGAGTGAGCAAAGGATTGAAAGATGCCGTGAAACTAAGAGGAAAAAGAAAGAAAAAAGACTAAAAGATTTCTATCAAGAACAAAAGAAATCCATTTTTCCTTTAAATCAACACGAATTATATCTTGCTGGGCTATTTCTTTATTGGGGAGAAGGAGCAAAAACTCATTCTGCTAGGCTTTCAATTTCAAATACAGATCCATCTCTTATTAAGTTTTTCATTGTTTGGCTTGAGAAATCTTTAAAAATCCCAAAAGAAAAATTAAAAGTTCATTTGCATTTATATATAGATATGGATATTAAGAAAGAAATGAAATTTTGGTCAAAAATTTTAAACATTCCCTTTGATCAATTTACAAAGCCTTATATTAAAAAAACTTCTAGTATGAGGATAAATCATAAAGGAGGATTCGGTCATGGCACATGCAATGTTGGAATTGGGGACGCAAGGCTTTCAGAAAAGATTTTGATGGCTCTAAAAGCAATTAGTGATAAATTTCATAAAATGCGCACGTAGCTCAGTGGTAGAGCATCCGTCTTATAAGCGGGAGGTTTCGCTGGTTCGAATCCAGTCGTGCGCACCAAGGGCGGTTAGCTCAGTTGGTTAGAGCGTTTCGGTGACATCGAAAAGGCCAGAGGTTCGAGTCCTCTACCGCCCACAAAATTGCCTAATATTTAGGCGTTTTTTATTTGTTAGTAATATTTATTTTTGTTATAATTATAATAGATTAAAAGATAGTAGTATTTATTGTTTTGATAATGTTTCGGCGTTAAGAAAAAATGTGGGTTATTTTCACTTGTAAAAAAAATTTATACAATAATTTCAAAAGTTTTAATTATTGCAAAATAGTATAGATAATAAATAATAATTCATAATATTATTAAACAAAAAGAATTTAAACAATCTTTTATGCAAATTGAAGCAAGGACTATCTAAAAATAAACATATATTTAAAATATGAATAATCAAGGGCAGGGTTTAATTGGGATAATTATTGTTTTAGTTATGGCGAGCTTAATAACTGGTGGCGTATACTATTATTTTCAAAAGCAAACTTTAGAAACATCAGAACTTACCATGGGAAAAGTAGTACAACCAGAGGGAATGATTCCTCCATTAGAGGAAGAAAAAATTAAAGAAGAGACAATTTCACAAATAAAAAAAAATACCCCAACATCCACAATTCCAACATCCACATTGGAACCTATTATTCAAAAATGTGTAGATGGAACTTTTTATGGTCAATGTTCTACCAATAAACCAAAATATTGTGAAAATGGAAGCATAGTAGATAAATGTAGCTTTTGTGGTTGTCCAGAAGGAACGATGTGTCGAGATGATGACATGTGTATTAAGATTGAAAGAAGCGAAGTTATAAATACAGGAATTATTATATTTAAATATCCTGATACAATTTTATCTGATGCATTGTATTGTCAATGGCCCAACAGTGAACGCACTCTTGCCTTTGAAAAGTGTTATGACACTAATTATGGAGGAGAGGGTAAAATTCTTAGTAAATATTCTCTTATAGACTTAATAACCGATTCCATTAATAAAGAAAGGGTCTTTCGACACAACACTATTTATTCTTTATATTGTCTTCCGGATTATTTTAGAAAGGAGGCATCCAAATATGGGTTAGACCTGAAAGTGAATCTTTCTTTTCAAGGCGTATTTGATCTCACAGAATCATTGCCTCAAACATATAAACGACCTAGTGGTGGTTTAGTATTAACCGATTACTCTTTTTTTGTAAATCAAGCAGAAAAAAGAATTGATTTATCTTCTTTCGATAAATTAATGATAATATTTTTAAATGATCAGGATTTTCAGGATAGAGAAGAGGGTTTCGAATTTAGCTCAGCATACTACCAAGAAGCGGCAATCCTTAATTTTCGGATAAGAGGAGATTTATTTAGTAATCATTATCTTACTACTCTCTCTCATGAATTTCAGCATGTTTTAGGGGCTAGTGATCTATATCTTGAGCCTTGCCCGAGAGGTAATTATTGGAGTTGCTGTATGGATCCCGCAGGGATACCAGAGCCAACCAAGGTACCAAAATATCCTCAATCAAAGGCTTGTTCTATGTGTCAATCAATAGCATTAAATGCAGATGGTGAGGGCCAAGCGCCCGGGTTCGAAGATGTTGTTATTTGTCCAGAGACGGCAAAAGAAATGGGTTGGTTAAAGTAAGATTTACTGTTAAAGAAAAATCATGAAGATCTTTTATGCTTTAGAAACTTTTTTGCCTCATGTTTCCGGAGTAACAATTTCTGTTAATAGATTGGCTAATTATTTTAGTCAGAATAAAAAGAATAAAGTTTATGTAATTACCGCTTCCCCTAATGGGGAATTTCAAATTGATTCAGATTCTTATAATTATACT